>NZ_KV833944.1:0-37968 GCF_001837725.1 Enterococcus sp. HMSC072F02 | reverse complement strand
TATTTGTCTCGCTTAATTATACAAACGGCGTTATAAAAAAAATAAGGAGGAGATCGGAATGAATAGGAGAAAATGGCTGTTTGTTTGTGTAGCAGCTCTCTTTGCAACTGCAGCATACTCACAGATATCTTTTGCTGATAGCAGTACCACTCCAACTACCAGTCAGACAACAGAGAGTACGACAAGTACAAATAGCGAGACACAAGGCTCAGAAAGCAGATCAGAAGAAACGACAAACTCAACGATGACTTCTACTGAATCAACAGATTCAACATCAGAAAGTTCTTCAGAGTCTTCAGAAAACCCGCAAGACGTGGAAGATACGCAAGTGATCAAACAAACCATTCATATACAAAAGATTATTTCTTCAAATCAAATCGATAATCAAGGCAAGCAGATATCAGAACAAGAAGGTGTCAATGACGCAAAGTTTATTGTCTACGATATCACGAATTTCTTAGAAGAAATGTCACAAGATGATAATGAAAAAAATCAATCGGTAGAAATAATTGAGTCAAAATTGAAAGATCGAGCAAAAAAACTTTCATATGACCAGTTGAAAAAAGTGACTGAAGGAGAAACCAAAACAATTGATGATCAGGAAGGCGTGATTGATTTTTCAATTGAAGTACCTGCAAACAAAAAACAAGCATACTATATCGTCAATGAATCAAGCCCTGAAAACATTTCAAATAGCGAAGATATTGTTTTATTGACACCTGTTTCAGATGAAAAGGGTGAATTTTTGACGGATGTTTGGTTATATCCTAAATCAAAGAAATCAGAGCCGAAAGAAGAAATTAAAAAAGTTGTATCAACTGGTGTAAAGAAAAACTTTTTTGATAATTGTTGGGATTTTTTCACTCATTTATTTTTTAACGATTAGGATGAAATGATGAAAATAATAAAAATATTAGCTTTTAATTTATCTTTTTTAGCCGCAACAATATTATGTTGTGGTTTAGTTTTTTCTCAATTATCAATTTATCCAAGATATCAACGATTGTTCGTTCATTTTCTAAATATCCAGCATGCGTCCATGCCATTAGAAGTGATTAAAAAGCTCTTGATCAAACCAATTTTTATGGCTAGTTTGGTTCTTCTAACAGGATTGGTAACGTGGATATTAGGAAAAAAAGAATAAAGACCTTACACTCGTTTAACAAACTAATAGACGGAGGGCATTATGGAAAATAAATTTCATTACACTACGCAAAGAATGCTTGCCTTGGTGTTTTTCTTTTTGATTGTTATTTTCACAAGGGGGACAACGATCGATGCTTTGGAAACCGTTGACCCAGGAGCGATAAAAGAAAATAATAACTTAGCGCTTTATCACGATAGTGATTCATTAAGAAATATTGAAGTGACAGGGATCGATGGATTTAAAATACTCGATGAGTATTCAACTAAGAAACAAAAAGTACTTGCTTGGCCAAAAGTGAACGATTTAAAAGGGACCTCAAAAATCATTGTTCATTATCAGAAGGTCGGGACGTATTTAGGAAAAGAAATTGATTGTGATCTAACTTTTTCTAACTTTGTAGCGCACGCTGGAGTTAACCAAGAGGGATTAGCTAAAACAATTAATGGCAAAAAGTATTATAATTATTTGCTCTTTGATAAAAACATTTACCGAGGCTTTTTCATGCAGTCAATCAATGTTATGAATGTGAAACTAGAATTTAAGTATGCAGGAACAAAGACAAAAGTAGCTTTGAGTGAGCCACAACCAGAAATTCAATCAAGAATGCGATCAATGAAAGCAGATGGTATTGATTTAAATGATACATTTCTATCCATTTACAGTTTAAATGGACAATATCAGCAACGTGTGTCTTGGTATAATGACAATAATGAATCTGTCGGTGAACGTAATATTGACATGCGAGAATTTGTTGGGTACGAAAAAATGGGTACCTTGCCTTATTACGTGACGACAGACACAGCAAGCGCACAATACAATGCACCAGCTTTGTCAACAAATAGCTTGACGCCTAAAGTGGTCGGGGATGTGCAGAAAAAGCGTATAGTTCAAATGACCACTTCACTGACGTGGTAGGATCTGACACTTATCACCGAAGCGGCGTAACATATACCTTGAAAGGTACTTCACCAACTTTCATGATTGGCGCAAATACCAACAGCATGATGTTTAGCTTTGATAGTGCGTTGCTATGGACGCCACAACCATCAAAGCCTACAAAAGAAGTATTTAACAAAGCTAATACTGAAGAGGCAGCATACAATATTGACAAAAAAGTGATTCCACAAGGATCAGATGTTTATTATCATATTCACCAAAAGTTTGATGCGTTAACAGTCAACACAATGAACAAATACAAATCATTTAAAATCACTGATACCTTTGACAGCAAAAATTTTGATATGGTATTGGATGGAAAAAACTATGATGGCGCATTGTGGTATGTCGAAGCGAATAGTACTTGGAAAAAAGCTGATACAGGAGGAAAATTAACTGTTTCAGGTAATACAGTCACTTATACAGCTTCTGACAGCTTTCTAGCGAACGCTGCAAATTACGGTAAAGACTAAATTTTACAGCTTCATATGAAAGCAAAAAATGATGCAAAAGGAATTGCGCCAAACGTGGCTACTGTGACGTTCAATAATGACCCTGGTAAAGGAACTCAAAAAACGAATACGGTTGAAAATTATTTTCCTCTTACACCAAGTAAAAAAGTGGAACAAAATGGAAAAGATGTCAATGGGCGTAATGATGGCCCTAAAGGTTCAGCAACAGCTCCTTTAAATGCAGGATCTGAAGTACAATATCTAGTCACACAAAAATGGCATACAAAAGGCGTAGACATTGCGTCAGATCATTACAAGCAATTTAATATTCAAGATCCAGTGGAAGCTCGTTTGACGTATAAAGAAGGTTCTGCGCGAGTGATAGATATGAGTACAGGAAAAGATATTACTTCAGAAGGTACACTAACCTATGATAGCAATTCAAGAACGCTGAAGTGGGAAGCTTCCGCTGATTTCTTAAGTAAAAATCTTTTAGATGGACGAGAAATTCAACTGATATTTACAGCTAAAACTCCACTACAATCAGAAAAAAATATTGATAACCAAGCCGTAGCAGCAGTAGAGAATGTTTCTAATAAAACGAATGTTGTGACAATTGGTGTTGATCCTAACTTGCCACAAGTTATTGTTCCTAGAACAGGTTCTACACATTTAGTAACAATTTTAGTGGTTAGCTTAGTATTACTTGTGTTAGCTACTCTTAGTTATGTGGTTCTGAAGTTCAATTAAACAAAAAAACAAGGCTGAAAATCAGCCTTGTTTTTCTATTTGAAAATTGGATTGGCACTAATAAATACGTTGTCTGAAGAAAGTGATCCGTCTGCAGAAACTTCATAAGCATGAGATAACCCAACGATGCTTTGATTGTTGTAAAGTAAGTTTGCGTTATGAGCAGCGCTATCTTTCCACATAATCATGGCATTCACTGCTCCCGTATCTGAAAGGATCTCGTCAACGTAAAGGTAGAAACTATTGATATTTTCTCCTTTAGCGCCGTAGCAGCCTAGACTTTCTAAGAGATCTTGGAAAGTACCGCCGCCAGGTCGAGAATGACTGAAGCTTACTTGTAATTCTTTTGCACGAATATCTGCAGCTTGTTGAACGATATCATTAAATTGCATTGGAGCTGCACCGTTTTGTTGACGATAATTATTTAACCATACAAGTTCTTTTTGACGCACATAGTTGTTTAAATCACTTAATGAGATATTTTTGTATTTGAACGTGATCGTTCGATTTTGGTCAACATTATTGATTACTCGTTGGCCGTTTTTATCTACGCTAATGGAAGGATCGTCATTTCTACACAAGAAATAATTTTGATCAGTCATATTTTTCCAAGGAGTAGAGAAGCTATCCCCTTCGTATACTGTTTTTGATTCACTAGAGAGAACAGCGTTGATATCAGCATTTACATGATTAACAGTCACATTAAATTTACGAGTGTAGTTGAAAATATAATTTTGACTTTCAGTCACATTGTTTAAGGTTACTGAATTTGTTGGTTCTACCCGATCGTCTAAAACATATCCTTGAATAGCAGGAGCAGTTAAAGTGACACTTTCACCGTAAGTGACGTTGATTATCTGTTCTTTCAAAATATCAACTCGCCCCTCATTTTTGTAGTTGTTATTGCACAACAAATTGATTTGATGCACTTGATTATAATTGAAGGTGATTGTTGTATTACCTGTGATCGTTTGGCTTTGAGTATCATTACCAATCACTTTGTAGCTAAAATTATCTTTAGCGCCTTCGCTATGTTTAAATGCTTTTGCCTTAGCAGTGTAAGTAGAACCAGAAGTCACTTGTGCTTGATCTGTAGCAATCACTTGACCTGTTTGATTGTCAATATGGTTAATGGTAACCATATATTCTTTTGGCGTTTCAGGTTTGTGTTGCAACCCTTTAAATGCAGCATCTAGACTATTTTTAGCATTATTTACTTGGGCTTGAGAAGCCTTAGAATCGTCTAGTACTTTTTTAGCATTGGATAAAGCAGTCTGAAAATTATTCCAAGATTCTTCTGTAAAATCTCCTTTAGCAGTTGATTTTATTTGGTTGTACAAGGCTTGTAATTCCGTTTTGTTCACAGTAGGAGCTGGTTTTTTCTTTAATCCCTTGTAAGCAGAATCTAATGTGTTTTTGGCACTATCCACTTGTTTTTGAGTCGCTTTTGAGTCATTTAACACTTTTTTAGCATTATTTAAAGCAGTTTGAAATGCGTTCCAGGTATTGTCGGTATAGTCACCTTTTTTCGTTCCCTTAACGCTCGTATAAAGAGCCTCTAAAGCTGATTTATTCACTTGGGGTTTAGAGGTATCCGCGCCATACCAACCAATACCTTCGTATTTCCAACCATAGTCTTTGGTTAACCACTGTACTTCTTTCCAACTTGCAGTGTAGTGGTGAGAACCACTAGTAACACCTTTAAGGAAGAGTCGATAGATTGGTTTATTATTTTTTTCGGCAGAACGCCATGCAGGCCCTTCATAAGTCCAGCCGTAATTTTTGGTCAACCATTTCACTTCATCCCAACTAGCTGTGTAATGGTGATCACGAAGGCCTTTATTGTATAAGCGATAGACAAGATGACCACCGCTAGTCGGTGCTTCCCAAGCGGGGCCTTCATAATTACCCCACTTAATTTTCACTAGGTGATCACGTTCTTTTGTGCTAGAGGTGTAGAAATGTTCATGGTTATTTGGATTATAAAGGGCGATACATGACGTTCGTTGAAGCAGCGTCAACAGATCCAGCAAGAGCAAGTGTGGCAGCAAATGTTCCAATAGCTAAAACAGTTTTTGGGTTTAATAATTTCATATTTTCAACTCCTAAAAATTAGTTAAAATCGATTACAAAATCATTATATATCGGTAAATCGATATGGTCAATAAAAAAATTAAGAAAAGCCTCATGTATTTCTGGCTTTTCTTAATTTGTTACTTAGTTGAAGCGTTAGTATCAATGGTTTCTTCAGCTAATTTGTTTAATTTTATAGCATTGATGAATCTCATATTGTCTATACTAGAGCGCTTATTTGCGAGATCACTGACCGTAGTTAAAGGTACGCCAGATTCTATAGATATAGAACGAACTGATTTACCACTATCAAACAGCAACCATTCGATTTTCTTTTTATCAGCGTACATTGCAATGCTCCCTCTTGATTTTTTCTTTATTATAGCTCTTTTTTGTAATAAATCACAATATCAAGAGAGAAAGTTTTTATAGAAAGGTGGGAAATTATGAGTATCCGTTCCCCGTGTATCAAAATGAGGTTTGTTGCTACTTTCGTTATTTGATATACTAAAATAAAACAACGAAAGAAGGAATAAAATGAAGAAAAAGCAACTATGGTTTGTCTCTATGTTTGCAATATTTTTTATTATTTTAAGTGGATGTTCAAGTAATAAGAAATCGGAAGCTAAAGAAGATAATAGTTTATTGCAACCAGGAACTGTTTGGAAAGAAGAAGTAGGTGGTCTTGTTAATAATTTGAAAATTATAGACGATACTACATGGGAATATTCTGAAAGTGTATGGCATCCAGATCCTGTACTAATATCAGTTAAGAGACAAAAAGACTATAAAGGTTTAGAAAGATACAAAATAGTAGATTCTGCAGGTATTAGCGACTTTATCAATAAACCAGATTCTTTATTTATCGTTGTTCCTTACGAGAAAGATGGCGTAAAAAAAATGGTTTTTCTTGGATCTAGTAAGGATGAAAAACGAACGAAAGAGAAATTAATTCATGATGGATCACAATCAAATAAATACAAATTACAAAAGACTAGCGAGTGATTGCTAGTCTTTTTATTTGTCCTGAAGGAGGAATCACAGTGGCAAAAGCTAAAACGCCATTTGAAAAAGCTGCGTCTAAAATCTTAGAACGTCGTGGTGTTTCTGAAACACAGTGGAAACAAGAAGTCCTTGAAAAAGCACAATTTGACCTATTACGGGGAAAAGACAAGGACTTAGAAGGATATATCTATCAACGTGAACGTGAAAAGCTTGTTTTCGATGAAATTATTAAACACTAAAAGGAGCGAACAATTTTATGTTTGAATCAATTACAATGAATTTTTTAACACAACCGAAAGTAGTAGCTGCGGTTGATATTTTTAGAGCATTACAAACTGCAGCAACTAGTTTAAAAAACAATTTGATGATTTTTGCTGGTGTTGCGGCCGTTGCTTCCATTGTTATTGGGGGGCTTTTCTTCCTATTTGGACGAAGAGGAGCTGAAAACGGGAAGATGCACGTAGGTTATGTATTGATAGGGGTAGGTGTTATTCTAGGGGCTGCTTCTATCATAACTTCGTTATTTGGATTATTTGGGCAAACACCTCAAGGATTATAAGAAAGTAAAAAAGTAGGAGTAAGAAGTAGTCGATACTTTTTACTCCTTTTTTATGAAAGGAGAATATTCATGTACTTTACGATTGCAGGCAATACCAAAACAGATAAAGAGTTAATTAAAAAAGCAACGAAGGAAGTAGGAAAGCGGACTTCTTTTTTACCGAAAACAATTAAATATTCTGTCATTGAAACGGAAGAACAGCTACATGTGTTAGGGAAAGTACTGGAACACGAAAGTTGATCTTCTGTTAAGTTGACTCTCACGTTACATGACACAGAAGGAAAAATAGAGAAAGCTGGTACAGAATACGTTTTTGGCCCGCTGGATTATCAAATTTCAGAAGGTTTCTATCCTACATTGATGGATTTAATCCGCCTTGATGTGTTTAAAGAAACGGATGAAACTATGAGTGTGGAAGAGTCTTATCGAAACGAAAAACTTTTACAAGTTTTAGAAGAAGAGTTAGAGAGCGACCACAGAAAAGTGAATCAAGGGAGTGAAGTCGAAGTAAATGAAGAAGTACCATGGGAACGACCAATATTTCCAAAGAAGGAGTCAAAAGAAAAAGAGACAGTCTATGTTGATGAACAAGCTGATATTCCGACTCAGAAATCGATATTTGAGGAAGAGAACGATGTGATGGGTCAGTTGGAGGTAGATCCCTTTGAAGAAACAATGGAGGATGAAGAGACGGCCGAAGTAGAAGTTGATCCAGTTGAAGCTAATGAAGAGTCAACATGGACTGAAGGGGATTCTCAGGAATATATTGAACCACTTATCAGTGAAGAAGTAGAAAAAAACGAAATAGAGATACAAAAGGCAACTGTATTTGATTATATTTTGGATCGATATCCGCCAGAGCATGAATGGATGAAAGAAAAAAACAAATTATTTTTAAATGAGCTTTATTCGAAATATCAATTACCCCAAACCTATCAAGCATTTTTAGAGAGTAAAGAAGAATTAATCTCACAGGGTAAAGGCACACTTTTAGAACAGTTAGAGTCTGTCCAATCAACAAATTGGCATGAGCTTGCACAAGAAGATTTATTAGCCACCTTTGAAGAACGTCAACAAGAAACAGATCAAGAAATTAATGAGTATGCGACGGAACAGTCGTCTAATTGGGAGAAAGCAAAAGAGGAACTAAATAAAGAAGAACAGCGAGTGATTGAAGAAGAAGTACAAAAAATTAAAGAGCGATACGAAAAGAAACGCGACAATGCGTATTCCTTGTGTGTAGAAAAGATCAATAATTTTACTCAGACGAATCAAGAAGCGTTATCGAAAGAAAAAGAAAACTTGTTAAAAGAACGTATAAGAGAACGAAAAGAAGAATTTTATCAAGGTTTGCGTACAGATAAGCTAAAGATTAGCAAAGAATTAAATGAGCAACTGAATAAGCTCTATCAAATAACAAGTGAAGCTCTTATGGAAAAACACGAGCAGATCCAGCAAGAATTACAAGTACAAATTCCAAAATGGAAAAAAGAGTATAAAATTTACCAACAAGAATTGAAAGAACAAGAAGAAAAACAACGGCAAAAAGAAAAAGAGCGTGAACAATTAGAACTAAAAAAACGGAAACAGGATCTTGCGGAACAACAAATGGCGATAGAAAAACAACGGTTAGAGCAAGAAAAGGAAAAAGAAGCAGCTGCTCGTAAGGAACGTCAAGAACAAATGGATACATTGCGACAAGCACAGTTAAATTATCTAGCACAACCTCAACCAGTAGCTGCTGTTCAAACGCCAGTGAACAACCAAGCAAATTTAACTCCTTCACCACAGCGTTCCTTTAACGGATGGATGGTGGGATGTATTGCAAGTTTAAGCTTGCTTCTAGGTGGAGGAACAGTATTTGCTTTTAATCATATCAATCAATCTTCACAGGCTGATTCTGTGGCCACAACGACGTCAATCAAGGAAGAAGCCCAAGAACAAGCAAGAAAAGAGTATGAACAACAATTAGAAGAATTATTGAATCGTACCAATCAGTCAACAACAGAGTCAAGTATGGAAAATAGCAAAGAGAGTGATCTTAGTAAGGCTAAAGAAGGATCAAGCGATTCAACTGTACAATCAAACACTTCCGAAAGTTCAGAATCAAATGAGGTGAAATAATGCGTGTTAGAGAAACAACGAGACGAAAAGACAAACGATTCAATTTAGAAAAGAATAGGTATCTTTCTCATTTCTATCGCTATACTCCTTCAGGAGAAGAGCTACCAGAAAAACATGACAAACGTATTTCTCAAAAGATTTTTTATAGTGGCTTAGCTTATCTTCCTTTAAACTATGTTGTTACAAGAATACCAGAAGCATTTCATCGATTTGAGATTATTCCAGGAAGTTTACAAGGAGTGAATATTTTTCAGTTACAAGAAATGCCGCAGTTATTCCATTTTGATTCAACTGGTTTTTGGAATCCTTTGACCCCAACAACAAGTTTAGGCACACGTTTAGTTGTTTCTACGATTTGTGTTGTTCCAGCTGTACTTATGGGATTGAAAATGGACATGTGGTTTCGTCCTCTAGCAGATGGGCAAAAAGGAGATAACCGATTAAAAACGTTAAAGGAAATCCAACAAATTTATCCGCAAATACCAGAATCAAAGGGAGGTTTTCCTGGTTATGGCGGAATACCAATTACTCATTATAAAAAGTACTGGTATATTCAGACGGATACAGTAAATACTTGTATTGTTGGTACTTCCCGTTCAGGGAAAGGACAGATAGAAGTTTTAGCAACCATTGACAATTTGTCTCGTGCAGAAAGACAAAGTTCAATGGTTGTTAATGATCCAAAAACAGAATTATATGTTGCTAGTAAAGATGAACTAGAAGCTAGAGGGTATGATGTGTATGCATTTAATATCACCGATCCACTGCAATCAATGAGTGATAATCCATTGGCACTCATCGTGAAATACTGGAAGCGAGGAGACATAGACACAGCGACACAGTTAACCAATACTTTCACGAATACGATTTATTATGATGCCAACGCTTCAGACAATAAATACTTTAACGAAAATGCGCAAAAAGCTGTCAATGCGCTTATTTTTGCGTTATTGGAACAAGCGGATCAGACAGGGGATTACTCCAAATTAACACCGAATAATCTCGTCGAACTTCTTTCTGAGATTGGTGGTTTTAATTACCAAGATCCTGATAATGAATTCAAGCAGCTCAATGCTTTAGATGAATTTATGAATCAGTTACCACCTGGAAACATAGCAAAAAAACAATATGGGGCAACAAAAATTGGTTCTGATAAAGCGAAAGGCAACATTCTATCGACAGCGATCACAGGACTAAATCCATTTACACTGACGAAAATTGCGAAAATGACTTCTCAATCAACCATTGATTATAAGTCCATTGGTTTTCCGAAGTATTTGGATCTCAAACTACACGAGAGTCTGTTAAACCAGCGAATTGTTGTAGAGTTTTATCATCAAGGAAAAAAATTTCATGAGGAACGTGTCAAAGTAGGCTATAGAGGTTTTTGTGAAATTAACTTTGATTGTCATTTAGAACAGGGAGATCATGTTTGCTTAAAATATGATCATCGAGGAAAAGAATATGTTGCTTGGTATGAGTTTTCTCAAAGAGTATTGAAAGACGAAGAGGGAAATATCGTTTATCGAAAAAAACGAGGAGAAACCCATTTGCCAGAATTAGAAAAAGAAGCCGTTCTAACATTAGATGAGGATAAAAGTAACTTATTAGTAGAGTCTATTCGGATGCACTATACCGGTAAACCAATGGCTATTTTTATGCTCACACCTGATTATGATCCATCTAACCATATCATTGTTAGTATTTTTCTTAGTCAGTTGTATAAAGAATTATCTACGCAATGTGTTAAGACTAAAGGAGATAAATGTCACCGTAGGATTCATTTTATTTTAGATGAATTTGGGAATATGCCACCAATGGATAATATGGAAGGAATCATGACAGTCACAGCTGGTAGAAACATGTTGTGGGATCTGTTTATTCAATCTTATCAGCAACTTTATGCGAAGTATGGGGAACAAAACGCAGCGATTATCAAAGAAAATTGTCAGACACATATTTATATTATGTCGACAGACGATAATACCATCGAAGAATTTTCCAAAAAAGTGGGGAATAAGACGGTTGAACAAGAAAACAGTACCATCAATTCATTAGGTATGAATACTCATATCAATCGCAATGTTGATTCAGATCGTATCTTAACTCCTGAAAGAATTTCTACTTTTTTAGAAGGTGAAACGATTGTGCTCGCTCCTTTAAAACGACAAGATTTGAAAGGGCATAAAATACGGCCGTATCCTATTTTTAATCATGGGGAAACGAATCTTCCTTATGCTTATCAATACATTGAAGATTTCAATCCATCGTGGGATATCAATGATATAGACATACATTGTACACATGCAGACCTTGATTTGAAGTCTTTACAAATTGATTATGATTATTTCCTACCAGATGAATATGCTAGAAATCTCTATCATAGACTGCATGATCAATTAGAAGAAAAAAACGAAGAAAATATGTTTTATAAAATCGTTCAATCTCTTGAAAATGAGACAGCCCAAAAATTATTAATTCAATTTTACGAAGAACAAGCAACGGATCGTCTTCAAGAATATGTTGAAAAGTTGATCAAAAATGAAGAAATTTCTGAAATGATTGGGAAACGGTTGTTATTGGAAGCTGAAAAGGCGGTGAAAGAATGATCATTGGAGGAATTTTTTCTGGCATAGCCGACTGGTGGTCAGGTTTATTCGGAGAAGGGGATGCAAACCCCAAAACCGTAACGAAAGTCTTACAAGATTATGGTAATTATCTGCAGTATCAAGATGTGTTCAGTTGGATTTGTAATACTTTTTTATGGGGGTTGATTAAAGGGTTATATAATCTCAATACTTTACTAGAAAAAACCATTTATCAAAGCTTTGATTTAAAAGACTTATTGAACGCCGCTGGGGTAAATGAACTGTTTCAAAGTTTGATTAGTAAGGTATTGGCTCTTTTTTGTGTCGTCACATTAATTTATTTAGGCTTGAAATTTTTTATGAGTAAACACCCACCGAAAGTCAAAAATATCTTGGTTAATTTATTTATGGCCATGATCTTGATTTTTGGTGGTAGTTCTTTAATCGATGAAGGGTTAAATATCAGTAAAAACTTTTATGGAGACGTCACTGCAGCAAATAAAGCAGATAAATCTGGCTCACCTGCTTTTCAAATTATTCAAAATAATGTGATTGATGTCAGTACATTACTAGCGACTGACCCGAATAAAGTAGAATCCTTACCAACAGATAAAAGAAATGCTTTAACAGCGAAAAATTTTAAAACAGCGAATATCAATGGGATTATTACTCCTAAACAAGCTAAAGAAATGGCGGATAAAGATAAGAGTAGTTTATCAGATTTACAAAAGGATCGGTTAAGAGCGTTACAATACCGACTGGAACTGGATGATTATGGAAAAGAAATTCCTGTGCAAATCAGTGATGAAGGCTTAGCAAAGTATGTATACACTTCAGGTTATCGCCGATACATTAGTAGTCCAGGTATTATTTTAGCTGGTGAATCTTCTTTATCGGTAGCCTATTTATTTATCCTATTTACGATCGTTACTTGCATTATTGAGCTGGTATTTAAAAAATTCTATTTAGTGATTGCCGCGTCAACGGACTTTGAGACAGGCCAACGGATGAAAAGTGCGATAGAAGATATTTCTCAATCCTTCTTGTTATTGGCGTTTACGATTTTAGAATTACGAATCTATACATTAATGCTGTCAGGTATCGGTGATTTGCACGCAGCAGGCAAGATCAACGGATTTTTGTATGTTGTCGCTTTAATTGTACTAACCATTGCGCTATTCAAAGGCTCTCAATCTGTTACGAAGATTTTCGGTGTTGATACAAGTCTGAAAAACGGCAGCAATTCTCTTCTTAGCATGTTTGCCTTAGGAAATATTGCGAAAAATGTGGGTAGCGGAGCTAAAAACCTTGCAAGTGCTGGTAAGAGTGGTTTAAGCAATTTAAATGATATTCGTAAAAATGGATTTGGCAATCGAAAAGATGGTACTCCTGATAACGGGGAAGAACAACCAGACGATAAAGCTACAACAGTACCTAATAGTAAAAAGACAGTTTCCGAAATGTTCGGGAAAGCGAAGAATGGTGTTTCTAAAGCCGCAGAAGGTCTTGGTTACGTCAATGAACGTGGGTTAAAAGGAACAGCTGAAGATCTTACAGAAAAAGCCAATGACACCTTAGAAGAAAAATTAGACGGCACGAGAGCCAAAGAATTGGCTGAAGCTGTGAAGAATCCGTCCGAAGCACTAGAAAAACAAAAAGAAAAAGCTTCAGAAGTCAAAGAAGGACTAAAAGATGCGTATGGTGAAGGACAAGTCAATGCAGCAGTGAAGGCAAATACAACAAGTGAAAAAGAAAATCAAGAAGGTGCAGCGATTCCTTCAGCCAAAGATCACCAAGATGAGTTACATTCTAACGAAAATTCGATCGGAGAAAAAGATTCAGAAGAAGGACAACATGGTCAGTTACCAAAAACCGATCCAGAACAATATCGTTATAAATCTAACATTAATTCTGAAAACGAAAAACGCATTTCAGATTTACCAAAACGAAATAAAGAAGTACAAACGGATGAGGATTCCATCGACCTGCCAAATGATAATGGCATCGAAGTTGGAACTGAAAAATCAACGAAAATTGGTTTGCCTAAGACACAAAATTTACCAATGAAAGATAGTCGTTTGAATCAATTCAAGGAGAATGATCAAAGCTTTGTTCACCAATCAACTGCAGGTAATGTTCAAATGAAACCAAGTCGTTTGCCTGAAAATGGAAATCTGACAACTGTTTCTTACAATTTATCTGAAAGTGGGGAGACAGGGAATGCGTCCGTTCAAAATGTTGTGACAAGAGAAGCTGCACCACAACCTATTCAAAAAGTTCACACAGGTTACAAGCCAGCAAATGTGGCATTTACTGCACCAACAAAAATAAATGTGACACGAGAAACTAAAAACAGGAACAATGAATTGAAAGAACAACTATTGCGGGATATCAAACAGGATATCAAACCATAAAAGGCCTACAAGTTAGGCCTTTTTTCTATGTATGAAAAGGAGAAATCATTTATGGATAAATATATTAACATGAAAAATCCTCCAAGATTTAGTGGGGAATGGAAGTTTTTCGCCTTTTTCTTTTTAGATCTATTAACGCTTGGTGGTTGCTTTTTTTGGGCGAAAATAGTCAATAATCTTGTCCACTTACCACTCTTTTTTGCACTCTTGAATTATGGCTTATGGATTGCGATAGCTCTAGTGATTGTTTGGCGACCCTATAATGACCCAGGTCAACGCCAGATTTTTGCGATTATCGAATCTATTTTTTTTACGGACAAGAACCATTACCATGCCCTAGATCCTAACCGAAATTATCATGGTACGTATAAGGAGGATGAATAAATGCGAGTCAAAGGACAAAACTCTGTTGATAAGAAATCCATTTTTCAGTTTGGAAAACCAGAAGAACGATCGATCTTGGATTTATTTCCTTATAAATCCTGTACAGAAGAGGGGGTCTTAGTTACTAAAGAAGATCATTTTCAACGTTATTATCGTGTAGTTTCCACTGACGTGGAGGGATTAAATGAACAAGAGAAACTGGAACGAATGAATCATTTGACCACCGTCATGCGTACGTATGTGCCAACAATTAAGTTAGTTAGTTTGACCACAGAAACGGATCTAACGGAGCAAATCGTACAAAAGCGGCAGTTATTAGATAAGAATCGTATGGAACAATCCTTAGGAAGAAATCTACAGCGATTAAGAAAATATGAAAAGAAATTAGTAGAGGAAATCCAGGAATTGAAACGAGCAGAACAGGAACGTCCTGACTTAAGCTTCTTTTTCATCATTGAAGGAAAGACAATCAAGGATTTACAAACCAGAAACCGTCAATTAATGCGATCCAGTGGCATTTTAGGGTTAAAACCGCTCTACAAAAAAGAATTGATCAAGATTCTTTATCGAATGAACAATATGAATGATGAGTAGTAGTTGACTGAATATAAAAATAACAACAATTATATGGATGTGATAAAATGGAGGAAAACATGTCAGATAAAATGAATAATAGCTATCATAACAAAGCAATGCCTAAAATTGAAAAAGGAATGTGGCAAGTAGAGGATCATACACAAGGTGAAGAATGTGTGGAGGAATTGATGTTTATGATGAAAGATAAATATCATGAATTTTCTTTAGGATTATCAACTGTTTTAAAGTGTTTAGCAATTGCAGAAAAAGAAGGGTATGTTCCGCCTTTGTCAGATGATTGGTGGCTTCAAATTCGTCAAATTTGATGGGAAAGGGAGATCGAATGGATTTTTTTAAAATTAAAGTAGGATTTAGTAAAGTGCATAGGATAACGCCTGCTAACTATGAAAAACAAACAAAAAAAAGAAGACCGTACGTACTAGAAAGAGAAGGAAGGGATTCTTATTATGCCGTTTGTCCGGAGTGCGATAATCCAATTCAAATTATTGGATTATATAAAGAAACACGGGAATCTGGAAGAAAACCATATGGCAAGCATCATAAAGGTACAATTCCATATTTAGCTAAGTATTCAGAAGAAGACTATTTGGAATGTCCATTTTCTAACTCTAAGTGGAAAAAAACGTCTGGAAGAAGAAGTACAAGTAGCCCACTAGCAAATCGTATTCTTTTAACATTAGAAGAACAGTTTGATCGTATTATTTATATATTAAAAAAACAAACTGGTCTTCTTATCAACAAAAAATTAGCAAAAGAGATGCTTATCACTTACTTAAAAAACGAAGGGTGGTTATACAAGGAAGCAACTTTAAACAATCTTCCATGGATTTTTGGACAATGTAGTCCTGCGATTCCTCTATTTGGAAGGATGATTCAAAAAAATAGTGAGCTTCATCAGGTAATTCAAGAAAATTGTCCAGAAGTTCAATTCGTACCTGCATCTTTTTCTTCTGATTACGTTCAAATAAAGAATCAGGAAGGAATGTTTGTTACACTGTATTTTACCTTTTTAAATCACGAAAAATGCGTTGTAGAAGAAGAAATACATGAAACGATGGATTTTTTAGTTTTTAGAGAGAATCGATTGGAAGAAGATGACATAATATTCAGTAAAACTTTGCCTATTGAATCAGTGTACTTTTCAAATTTAGCTTTATCTAAAAAATATGAAGACAATCGAAATCAAGAGTTATTAAAATTGGCAAAGAATATGATTCATTTGTATGTCTCAAAATAAATAATCACTCGTAAAAAGAAGTCAGCGAAGTCTATTTTAAATAGACTTCTTTTTTATTGATTTAGGCGTTCATTGCCCAGCCTATTTAGATAGGTGATGAATAAGAATGGAGGAAGCAAGTAGATGAATAATCATTTTCAATGGTTAGATGTAATAGACTGTAAATTTAGTGGGGGAGTAGTCGATTCAAAAGAAGAATTGGATAAAAAATATCCACACGTATTCATTCTAGGCAAATTAGGAAGAGGAAACACTGTGAATTTAAGAATGAATCCATCCAAACGAGGTGAACGTTGATGCTAGAGACAATCAAATCAGTTTTTGCACCACAGGATAATCAAAAGGTACTTGATCCGTTAAAACAACTAGGAAATCGGGAAATCGAAATTTTAAAATCCAAAGGGTATGATTTAGATTTTTTAAAACAAGTGATGCCACAAGGTGGATTAAATTTCGATGAAGAGTATGTGACCTATGGAAATGGTTATTCACGGTGTGTGACAGTTTATCACTACACAAAAAATCCTACTCTTTTTTGGTTGGCCAATCTCATGAACAATCCTCATACAGTGGCCACACTCGATGTTAGCACAGATGAAAAGCAAAAAGTGATTGATCAAATCAATCGTGCCTTAGATGAATTAAATGATCGATCAGATAATGAACGAAAAGCGACTGACCGAAATAAAAGCGCGGAAGAATACCTGGAACTAGCGGAATATGCCCGAAAATTGACTTCTAATGGGGAAATTTCTAAACAAGTCAAAGTGAGAGTACATGTTTACGGAAACACGATTCAAGAAGTAGATGAACGAGCGCAGGAACTGATCGAAAATCTCAAAGGGATGGATTATCGTGCGGTGACTTATCTGCATAAAACCAAACGAGATTGGCAATCGATGTTTACCATGTTCGATGAACAAGCTGAATGGTTCGGAAATATCAAAGGGCAATCACTACCATCGTTAAACATTGGCGGAGGTTTCCCGTTCCACCACCAAACGCTAAAAGATCCAGGAGGTACACAATATGGGGAAACCATGACAGGCGGCCCATTTGTCTGGAATGCGACGTATAAAAATAGTGTACGGTTGTCTACTAATACCTTGCTTCTAGGAATGATGGGAGCTGGTAAATCGACCGTTCTTAAAATGATCGCGGAAGCCCATTTAGCTGCAGGAGACTTTATTTGGGGCTTTGAAAAGGGAAAAGACTTTATTCCTTTCTTAAAGGAATATAACGGTATTATGGTGCGCTTAGACGGATCTGACGGGATGATCAATCCTTTAGAAATATTTGCCACACGGACGTATGATGAAGCATCCAGTTTATATGACGATGGATCAGTCAAAGATTTGAAGATCAATGAAGCAGCGTCTTATCAAACACACTTAGACAAAGTGGTCTATCAGGTACAGTTAGTGAGTCCTCAGCTAAAAGGAACGATGAAAGCAGAATTTAAGACCTACTTAAATCGTTTTTATGAAGAGTATGGAACAGTACCACGCGGCTTTACTTCCTCAAATTCGCGTTCAAATACGGAGACGCAAGTCACAGGGAAAGATCCAGAAGCTTATCCGACGTTCAAAGAATTTTTAGACTTTTTAGGACAACTGGAATTACCAGGTGCTTCCCAAGAGAAAAAGAATCGAAAAGAAGAAATGGAATCAATCGTAGAATCCTTATGTGAGACGTATGGCATGATTTTTGATGGTCACAGTACGATTCGACACCTTGACCAACAACAGTTGGTCTTTTTTGACATTGACTCTATTACAGGTTTAGATCGTGGGGTACAACAATGTCAGATGTACATGGCTATGACGTTGATTTGGAATCAGGCATTGATTCAAGGAAGAAGACAACGACGTTTAATTAAAGAAAAACAAATGGAAGAACAAGACTTCAAACGCTTCTTGGCGATGATTGATGAGTGCCATAATGCGATTAATCCAGATTTTATTGAAACGGTAAATTATGTCACAAACTTTCAACGAGAAATGCGTAAAGTAGAAGCAATGACTGTTTTAGCTACACAATCCCCACAAGAAATGGTGCCAGAAAATATGTCTTCTGATAACTTCTCGAAACTGAAGAAAGTCTTTGAATTTTCTTCTACGAAGATCTTTATGCGTATGGATGAATCTATTTTACGTCATATAGAAGGATTAGTTGGTAAATCAATGACGAACTCAGAATTAGAATCCATTCCTCAACAAAATCAAGGAGACGCTGTGATCAATTTTGGCTCAAAAGAAACCATTCGTGTTCATTTTAGTCCGAACAAACGTCAATTAAAATTGTTTGATGGAGGAAAATAATGGAAAACCAAAATGAAAGTTTAATCAAGCAGTATGTTAAGCGTCGTGCAAAGCGACGCTTATTTTTGTGGTTGTTTGGTACTTCTGCAGGTTTGATTACTATTTTGATTACTATTTTGATTACTGTGTTCGTGACCCTTTTTCTAATACTTGCGGCGGGTTCGATTGATAATTCTGATTCAGATTCAAGTAGTGGTGGCGAAGCTTTTACAGGAGAATATTCGGAAGGATTACCCATTTATAAAGAAATCAAAGGAAGAGGCCCTTTTTCTGATGAGATTGCGCAATATGCCGTAGGTGCAGCAGTAAAATATAAATTATTACCAAGTGTGATTCTTTCGCAATACGGTTATGAATCAGCGTTTGGTACGTCGGCGTCCGCAAGAAATGATCTCAACTATTTTGGGATTACTTGGTTTGATGGGTGTCTGTTTCCTAAAGGAACTGCACGAGGAATTGGTGGCATTGAAGGGGGCTGGTACATGAAGTTTCCCAACTCAAAAGCTGCATTCTCCTATTACGGCTTTATGGTAGCCACACAATCAAATTTTAATGCATGTGTAGGAAATAAAAGCCCTGGCGCAAGCTTATTGATCTTAGGACGAGGTGGTTATGCCGCTGCAGGAATTACTGAAGATAGTCCGTATTATACAGGTTGTATGTCAATTATCACTTCTAATAAATTAACCGAATATGATGAATTCGCGATGAAACATTGGGGTGAAGGTGGTAATGATAATGGCACAATTACTGGTGAATGGACGAATCCATTCCCTGGCAGCAGTTTAGATAAAAGTTCCTTCAGCGGTGGTCAATTATTTGGAACAAATCCAGGCGGTGAATTCCGTCCGAATGGCTTCCATGATGGTTTAGACTTTGGTTCAGTTGATCATCCAGGAAGTGAGATTCATGCGGTTCATGGCGGAAAAGTCGTGTACGTTGGAAATCCTGGTATTTCAGGTTTAGGCGCATGTGTGATCGTGATTAATTACGATGGCTTGAATATGGTGTATCAAGAATTTGCAAATAGTACAGGAAATTCTCGTGTAAAAGTGGGCGATCAAGTGAAAGTTGAACAAGTAATCGGGATACGAGATACAGCACACTTGCATTTAGGCTTCACTCGAATGGATTGGCGTCAAGCACAAGGACACGCATTCACAGATGATGGTACATGGATCGATCCATTACCATTTTTGAATAGCAGCAAAAAATAGATCAGGAGAAAAAATATGGAAAATAAAACTTTAAAAATTGTTTTAACAGCTGCAATTAACGTTAGTTTAATCGGCAATATCGCGTTGTTTTGGCAGCTGAAAGAAGAACAAGAGACAAATACCTTTAAAATTGAAGAAGTGGCTAAAAACGCGTCTGAGAAGCTCAAAAAAAATTCCTCTGAGGCACAGGCGAAGATCGACAAGTTAAATCAAACCATCAATGAGAAAAACCAAGAAATCGATCAGCTGAAGCAACAAGATGGCACAAAAGCAAAAGAGGAAGTAACTGAAGCACAAAGAAAGACGGCAGAAGAGTTCGGTCAATTGGCCATTGATAAATCATTAAGCAGAAATGAATTAACGGAAAAACTAAAAGATGTCGCAACCCAAGAAGTGATCGACAAATTAAGTCCTGCAGACGATGATCACCAACATGATGATTACGGAAGTTACTCTTTTACATTAGGTGACGTGCAAACTTACGCTCAAACAAGCAGTGTAAAAGAGGAACAAAATTTTGTGGTATTTGTTGATTATACAATCGGCAATCCTCAATTTAAAGATGTCAAACCGCAAAAAATAAAAGGTGGATTAACTGTCACTGAAAAACAAGTAGATTGTCAATGGAAAGTCACAGACTTTAGTTATTTCACTCGTTAGGAGGAAGAAAATGAGTAAGAAAAAAGGAGCAAGACAACGTTTCAAAAAACGAAAAAGTTATCTTAGATGGCTGGGAATCTTTATGATTCTCGGCTTTTTGATTCTTGCTAGTCCGATTTACACACATAAAAAGGTAGACATACCAGATGAAGTAAGCACGAACGCATTTTTAAACACGAAGGAACTGACGATGGTTTCAAAAGAAAAAGGAGCGAACCAGCAATTAGTTTTTGAATTTGCGATCGACGATGAAGATCAAAGCTTATTAAAAGAACTGGCTAATCTTAATTATCGCGTAGAAGTAAAGACAGCTAAAGGGGATTATCAAGCAATAAAAGCCAAAGTGATTAAGGTGTCTAATGATTATTTTGCAGTGAAACTATCGCATGTACCAGAAGAATATATTGCCATGCGTTTAACCATTATTCCTGAAAAAATTGATCCAAAAGTGGATATGCAAGAACCACAAGATCTGATTTATTACGTTCACGAAGATAAGGTTAAAGATCAAGTGAAAGATGAAGATTATGAACAACATGCGATGAATTACAAAGTGAAAGGATACAAGAAAGAACAAAAAGCAGCACAAAAACAAATTGAATCCTTCCAAGCAACCATTGATTTGAATGAAGAATTAGTGAAGAAACTAAAAGATCAATTGCCTTATCAAGTTGCAGACGATCAGGAAAATACTGAAAATAAGATTAATAGTTACCAGCAAGAAATTGAAACATCGAAAACGCAAATGAAAGATCAAGAAGAGATCATTCAAAAACTTCAAGAAAAAATTGATCGTATGACAAAAGAAAATATTTAGAAGAATAGGTGGAGTAAAAGAAATGAAGCGAGCGAACTTGGTCGGCAAAGATACTTTCGCTGAGCAGAAAGTATTGATTAAAGCCTATCTCAAAGTTGTAAAAGCTAAAGAAATATGTCAAGAAGTGAATTTATCTAACACAACAATATCTGAGTTGAAGAATGGTAGAAAGAGTTTAGATACCTTAAAATTCAGATCATTTGAAGCTTTGTATTTAGCTGCTAAAAAATATTTTACGGCTGAAAGAAAATAAAAACAGGAGGATTTTATGTGAAAAAAGTATATCAAAAATGTTTATGGATCAGCTATATCACCTTAGGTATAGCTGTTAAAGAGATGGGAGAAAACATTAACCACGATTCTAACACAAACATCAAGCACATAAAACATTTAACACTCCTCCTTTCTGGCTGAAGATTTCAACCAAACAGGAAGACAGCGTATCAATTATAGCATACACTTTTTCTTAAATTCATTTTTCATATGACAAAATATTTCCTTCTAATCGACAAAGTTAGAAGGATTTTTTATTGTCTAAATACACAAATAACCTTAATTTTTAAAGAGCATAAGGAAACGTGGGAACACTTTTTAAAAAAAGTGTTCCAATAGGCTGTGCCTATTACGTTTCTCTAAAACAAAAGTGGGTACAAAATATTCGATTTATGGATAGTGTATGGATAGTAAAACAGCTATACATGGATAGCATATGGATAGACTCCATAGACTATCCATACTTTTTTCGGAGGGTGAAAATGGAAATTAAAGAGATTAAAGTAAGAGGTATTAATAAAAAATATGTTCAAGAAATTGATCATAGATGCGTAGAATTAACAGAACAAACTGGTCAAAAATGGAGTCGAAATGATTATCTAAAACTATTGATTGAAAACGACTTTGAACGTCCTTTAATGGACTACAAGAAAGATCAATTTGATCGTTTATTGGAAAAATTTACAGATGTTCAGCTGCATAATACAAAAGTTTTGGAAGCATACACGAACGAGGTCAAGAACTTAATTGAAATATTAATCGCACATTAGGAAGGAGATAATGTTCTATGGTTAAAGCGATAGAAAAGCATATTACATTTTATGAAGCGCACGATGAAGTTTTAAAACATATTATGGAAACTCAGCCTACGGTAAAAAACTATTCTGAAGCCATTCGATTTTTATGTATGAATTACGATCCAGAAATTGAAAAAAATAATAATATGACGAACGCAAAGTTGAACGCAATGGGAAAGGAAATTTCTATTTTAATAGAAATGGTTTCAGAGTTTGCGGATCTTCATTTGAAAGATACAGGAATATTAATTGGTACAAATTCAACTGTCTATCAAGAAGCAAAAGAGCGTGTGGAAGGGAAAATAAAAGCGAATCAAACGAAGAAGTATTCTCCTAAAATCAAGAAATCAATAAATGAATCTGTTCATGCCAGAGTAGACCCGTTTGATCCAACAAAGTTTTTAAAAAGATAAAAAGTAGAAGGGGAATATGATGAATAAATCGCCTGCAGTCATTCTCACTTGTCAATTTACCTTGCCCAATAAAAAATCTTTTTCAACATACATTGATTATATGACAAGAGAAAAAGCGCTGGAAGAAATGGAACGACGTACGCCTGAAGAAGAACAGGAACTGCAACGAATCAAGAATGCTTTAGAGGATTTTTATATTCCTGAAGGAGAAACTTTTTCGGAGAGTAAGACGGATAAAGAATTCAGCGAAACGTCGAATGAAGCTCAATCTTTGATGGGAAATGGAATCAACTTTGACAAATTAGAGGAACAAGATTTTACCAAATATCTTTCTTATATGACCCGTCACTATGCGTTAGAACAAAAGAAAGAACTGACGCAAAGTGAACAAAAAGAATACCAACGCTTGAACCAAGCAATAAAAAAATATCAAACAGAGCCACACAAAAAAGCTTCAGGAAACCTTCCTGGAGTTTTTTCTATGGCTTCAGACGAAGTGAAAGGAAGTGATCTGAAGGAGATTAAGCAAATCTTCCAAAGAGGACAACAAAAAGGCTCAATCATTTATCAAGATGTTGTCTCTCATGATAATTCGTATCTTGAAAAAATAGGATTGTACGATCCCAAAACAGATACTTTAGATGAAGAAGGATTAAAAGCAGCTGGAAGAAAAATGATGGAGACATTATTCGAGAAAGAGCAACTGAACGAAACAGGCTACTGGATGGCAACGATTCACCGTAATACCAAACATATCCATATTCATTTTGCAGTTGTTGAAAAAGAAAATACGCGTAAACCTTACACGGAGGTTGAAAATGGTGTGAGTTATATCGTACCGAAAGGTAAGAGAAGACAAGCAACATTAGACGCAATGAAGACCAATTATGTACATGAGTTAGAACGTTTTTCTTATGAAAAGGATCGAATGATTGGTATGGAGAAACGAAATTTATTGACGCGGAAAAGTGATTTGCGTAACACCTTAACAAAAGTGGTAAAAGAGCCAGCGCGTTACGATCGACACGCAATGAACTTATTAAATGAAGTATATAAAACCCTACCTGACAAACGTTCGGAATGGCATTATGGGGATGAAAAACGAACCAAACTTTCACCATACACAAGAGAGAAACTCGATGAGTTAACCAAATATGTTTTAACAAAAGAACCTGAATATCAAGAATATATACAGATTTCAAAAGCATTGAAAGAAGAAGCAAAAAGTCTTTATGGGGAAAGCAAAAGAGAATCAAAGGATGCAGAAAAAAATGCTCTCTTTGATTTGAAAAAGCGCACAGGAAATGCCATTCTAACAGAACTGAAGAAACAGGATAGTCGAATAAAACCTTTAATAGAAAGTATGGATCAGATGCAATCTATTTACAATGAACGATCCTTTCGAACGCTTAAACAGTTACCAACGAATGAATACAAATATAGTTACGGAGAATTCATGAAGCGCAGGAAACAATTCCAACAAAGAGTTGTCACGCAACGGAGTTTGCGTCAATTAAATCGAACGATTAATGCCCATGAAGAAAAATACCACGCAAGTAAAGCCTACGAAGAGCAACAACGAAGAATCCAAATAGAACAAGAAAGACAGTAAAGTTAGCGCCTTATTATACTACTTGGGAAATGAATGAAGAGGGGATCAATAACTTCCCGTGTAAAAGCATTGAAGAGTCTATTTCACTCACAGAATGTTAGTTGTTAAGTGAATAAAAGAAGTAAAAGAGTCCTGAACGTAATTGTCCAGGACTCTTTTTTTCAATGAATTGTTTTCCGCCAATTCAATGAGTGGTGCGATTTGCGACTACATTATATCAAAAGAAAGAGAAGGGAGGAAGAAGAAATGGCTTATTCAACGATTGGAGTTGTTGTTGAAAAAAGCAGAGACAATCTCGTTTTTGTGACAGAAATTCAAACAGGCAGAGCTTTTGTCGTCACAGACAAAGCGGCAAAAGCGTATCAAAATGGCGATATTTTAACGTTAAATCTGACTACGAAGACGTTCGTCGATGCGGCAGAAGATTATCCATTTGTTTAGGAGGAAACGGACATGGCAGAAGAAAAAGAACCACTAGACAATAGTCGTTTGGGAAAATCCAAAAGAAAATTAGTACGATTGCAAAATGAATTAAATGATCAAATCGAAAAGATGTTTGAACACCAAAGAAAGACCAACGGTCAACCAATGAACGATAAGAGAAACGGGCATTCTTGGTTTAGGCAACAAGAACGAATCGAAAATAAAGTCCAAAGTCTGAGAGAAGAGATCAAGCAACAAGAAAAACAGGTAGAAAAACTTGAAAGACAAGAAGAGCTAAAGGAAATGGGTTATAACAAGTACGGTGGCCTGGATATGACGATCGAAAATATTCCAAGAATCAAAGAAGAAATCGAACGCTTTGAAAAAGGTGAATCGACTTTTTCAGCTGCCACGATCCGAAAATACCAACGAAAATTGGAAACATTAGAACAGCTGAAAGAAAAATCAGAGAAAGGAAAAGAAAATATTCTTCCTGAAGTACAAGCGATCATTGACAGCGGACGAGTGACGCAATGGAAAAAGAATCCAACTATCTATTTTCTGAAAGGCTATCGAAAAGTCGCTTTAGAACTCAATGAAAACGGGGGATTTGAGGAATCTAAAAAATACCAAGCCACGTCGGAAGAAGAAAAGGCAGCTGTTCGTGAATTACTTGAAGAAGCTACACCTACTGATTCTGTGAAGGAGAAAGAAACCGATCATTTCTATCGAGTAGAATTCAACGAAAATGATCCAGCAAAAGGGTTGAAAAGTTATGGTGGGGAGATCGTAACACTAGAATTGATCGATCAACTCAAAACACTGGATAACCAATACGCCGCAGAAGCAGGCTATTATAAATTCTATTTTGAAGAAGTGAAGAATGGAGAAGTAGTAGATCAGATACGAATGGATCTAGGGGATGGCGTCAATAGTAATCACCCCATCTATTTAGAGTTAGCTAGATTGTGCGAACAAGTACGTGAGAAGGAACAAAAACAAACAGTCAAAAATGAACCTATTTCAAAAGTACAAAATGAGATTAAAGAGACAAAAACAAAACAAAAGGGTTATCAAAAACGAACGGCAGAAGAGATTAAGCAAGAAGTCAAATCACTTTCCCAACAGGCGCTTGATGCGGTGAAAAAGCATACTCATTCACCTGAAGACGTCAAAGAACTTTTGAATTTTATGTCTCGTTTTCCAGAACGATCCTTTAGAAATCAATTATTGATCGAGGAACAATTTCCAGGCGCAACGGCTTGTTTAGGTCGTGCCGCGTTGAAAAAAGAAGGAATCTATATCAAAAAAGGGGAACAAGGGAACAAGATCTTTGTCAGAAAAACGGTCAAAGGATTTTATGAGAAAGGACGTGGCTTTGTTCGAGAAACAGAGGCTACACCAGAAGATAAAAAACGAATCGAAAGTGGTCAAATCGAAGTGATCAAAAAACCTTACTACACGATTGAAAAAGTGTTTGATATCACACAAACACAATTGAAGCCTGAAGACTATCCGAAAATCTTCCCGAACCGCGTCTTTGATTTTCAATTGGATCAAACAGGGCATACAGAACTTCAAGTTGGGATTCAAGCGGTAGCCAAAAATATTGGAATTCAAATTCGAGATATGACAGAAAGTGAAGTCTATCAAAGAGAATTAGGACAAGCACGTGGGGCGTACGTTCGTAACGAATTTACTGGCGAAGAAGAAATCGTCATGAATACTCGAAATACTCCTACGCAGCATTTAGCCACAAGTATTCACGAATTAGCCCATGCTAGAATGCACAAATTTTCAGAATTAGATACTGCAACAAAAGAACTACAGGCAGAAATGACCTCCTATATTGTGTGCAAGCATTTTGGGATGGACACCTCGGAGAAAGCTATTCCTTATATTGCGACATGGACGAAGAATGGTCAGACGTTGGATGATAAGGAAGCTGCGGAACGTGGGAAAATCATGAATGATGTCAGTCGTTTCGCAAATGAATTCATTCAAACCATTTCTAATGAAATCAATCAATACAGAGAAAGAGAACCAGAGATCCAGCCAGCAGAAGTGAAGCAGGATGAGAAAAATGTTGTAGAAACAGCAGAACAAAAGAATATTGTGCTCGTTGGCTCACTTTGGATCGACAAGAAAGACGGGAAAGTCCTGGAAGAAGACACGGGCCGAACGTTACATTTGAAGGATGCGGCGTTTATTGAAGATACGCAGCATAATCAAGTGATTTTAAAAGGAAAAAGTTATGGAAAAGAGATTCAAACGGCGTTACCTTCAGAAGAATTTGCGCTAGGAAATCCATTCCGATTTTCACTTGAAACAGTGTCAGAAGTGGCCAAACGAAAAAATGAAATCTATTATGAACAACAATTGTCACAAAAAGAACGCGTATAAAACAAGTAAAAAAGACTATCTGAAAAACGGATAGTCTTTTTTCTTTTGGGAGGTTTGAAAATGACCGAGAAAAAAATGAGTCTTATTGATCGATGTAAAAAGATCGATATAGTGGATTTTGCTCGAAACAATGGAATGGCTGTAGTCAATAAAGGACGAGACTATCGCTTAGAAGACCATGATTCATTTGTTTTTGATCGAAGAAAACAACGTTTTTATTGGAACAGTCAAAATATTAGTGGCGACATTATTGAATTAGCTAAACTTTTTTTCATAGACAAAGAGATTCAAGACTCTAAGCAACAATTTAAAGCAGCCACAGATTTTATTCTAAAGAATGAAGACAAAACAGAACGAGTAGAAAATCTTCATTTTGAGACAGAAAAGTACAAAGATCACCCCGTTGATTATCAACCACTCACAGAAAAAGGAAGGAATTATTTGAAGGAAGAACGAAAACTGCCCGATTGGTTGATTGATTATGCAGAAAAAGAAGGATTGATCGCCGAACTAAAGCTAAAACATGAACGGCAAAATTTCTTAGTTCAAGACGATCGTTTGGATCATGCGGTCGCCTTTTTATGGAAAGATCCACAGACAAAAGAGACAGTAGGGGCGAGTTATCAAGGAACATTCATTGATTATGAACGTTTTGGTGAGAGAGGCACATATAAGCATATAGATAAAAATTCGACAGCGAATCATGGATTTAACCTAAAGATCGGTGACCCTAAACAGTTAAAATTTTTTGAGAGTAGTATTGATTTACTTAGCTATGCTGCACTGAATCGTGATCAGTTAAACGATACGTGGTTAGTCTCTATGGAAGGGTTAAAACACCATGTGATCAGTCATTATTTTGGTGAGGCAGTATCTGAATTGAGAAAGAAACAAGCCTTTCCTCAATCCATTGAGATTTGTGTGGATAATGACCGTGCAGGACATATTTTCTACGAAAAAGAACAATTAATGGGCGCAGTTGATCCATTTACGAATCAGAAAGTACGTTGTGAACGAGGAATCGCTAATGATTGGCAAGTGCCAAAAGAATACAAAGTCATTTATGAAGAAGTTGCAAAAGAAATGAAAGTTGAACCTGAAGCAATTATGGCCATACACAAGACAGAAAACAATCTGCAATTAACGAACCAACTGGTTTCCGCTCACAAAGTAAATGCGTCTTTTGGTCAGCAGCTTTCTGTTAACGATTCAATAGAAGCTATTAATTTGAAAGATATTTGTAGAGAAGTCGCAAAAGAATTAAAAGGTTGTGAACGCGTGGATGGTACGTACGATTTTGATCGTTTTTATCAAGAAAAAGGGGATATTAATGCTCAGATTCTTTTCTCTTATAAAGCAGAACAATACTACAAAGGCTATAAAAATCATGAACATGAATTTGTACCTGAAGTAAAAAAGGATTGGAATGATCAATTGAAGCATGAAATCCACCAACAAGAGATCAGAAAGCAAAAACGTGCGATGTTGTTTCAACAAAGCAAACAACAAGAAAGGGAGTGAAATCGTCATGATGAAAACCGTTATTTTAGCAGAAAAGCCGTCACAAGCGAAAGCTTATGCCGATAGCTTCTCTAAAGCCACCCGAAAAGACGGGTATTTTGAAATCCAAGATAGATTGTTTCCTGGTGAAACTGTGATCACGTATGGTTTTGGTCATTTAGTCGAGTTAGATTCGCCCGATATGTACGATGAAAATTGGAAACAATGGTCATTAGAGCATTTGCCTATTTTCCCTACACATTATCACTATCATGTTCCTAAAGATAAGAAAAAGCAATTCAAGGTGGTGAAACAGCAACTTCAATCGGCCGACACCATTATTATTGCGACAGATAGCGATCGTGAAGGGGAACTGATAGCTTGGACGATCATTCAACAAGCAGGCGCCGATCATGGAAAGATATTTAAAAGACTTTGGATCAACTCCTTAGAAAAAGAAGCCATTTATCAGGGATTCCAGCAATTACGAGACGCAGAAGAGACCTATCCCAAATTTGAAGAAGCACAAGCACGCCAGATCGCTGATTGGTTGATCGGCATGAACGGCAGCCCACTGTATAGTTTACTCTTGCAGCAAAAAGGCATACCAGGAAGTTTTTCCTTAGGCAGAGTCCAAACCCCAACGCTTTACATGATTTATCAGCTGCAGGAAAAGATTAGAAACTTCCAAAAAGAGCCTTATTTTGAAGGAAAAGCCCAAGTAATCGCTCAAAATGGCGCATTTGATGCGAAGCTTGATCCGAATGAAACCCAAGCGACGCAAGAAGCATTTGAAGATTATTTAAAAGAAAAGGGGGTTCAATTGGGAAAACAGCCAGGTACGATCCACCAAGTTGAAACCGAGAAAAAAAGTGCGGCAAGTCCACGTCTTTTTTCTCTATCCAGCCTTCAGTCTAAAATGAATCAGCTCATGAAAGCTAGTGCCAAAGATACTTTGGAAGCCATACAAGGGTTGTATGAAGGGAAATATCTAAGCTACCCACGAACAGATACCCCTTATATTACAGAAGGGGAGTATGCGTATCTGTTGGATCACTTAGACGAATACAAACACTTTTTAAAGGCCGAAGCCATTCCTACTCCTATTCATACACCGAATAGTCGATATGTGAATAATAAGAAAGTCCAGGAACATTACGCGATCATTCCTACAAAAACGGTCATGACGGCAGCGGCTTTTGAACAATTAAGTCCACTGCAGCAGGCCATTTATGAACAAGTGTTAAAAACAACGGTGGCCATGTTTGCGGAAAAATATACCTATGAAGAAACAACGATCTTGACGCAAGTTCAGCAGCTTCAGTTAAAAGCAATCGGAAAAGTGCCGGTAGATCTAGGTTGGAAGAAGTTATTTGGAAAAGAGAGCGACGGAAAAGAGAAGGAAGAAGAGCCGCTACTTCCTAAAGTGACAAAAGGAGAAATGGTGACGGTAGATCTACAAGTCCTTGAAAAAGAAACCAAGCCACCACAACCTTATACCGAAGGTACGTTGATCACTGCGATGAAAACAGCTGGGAAAACCGTGGATAGTGAAGAAGCGCAATCCATATTGAAAGAAGTAGAAGGAATCGGTACAGAAGCGACACGGGCAAATATTATTGAAATCTTGAAACAAAAGGAATATATCAAGGTAGAGAAAAATAAGCTCGTGGTGACGAATAAAGGGATTTTGCTTTGCCAAGCCGTGGAAAAAGAGCCGCTGCTTACGAGCGCCGAAATGACCGCCAAATGGGAAAGCTACTTATTAAAGATTGGAGAACGAAAAGGAACACAAACCACTTTTCTAGCTAATATCCAAAAATTTGTCTCTCACTTATTGGAAGTCGTACCAGGGCAAATCCAATCCATTGATTTTGGATCGACGTTACAAGAAGTGAAAGCAGCCAGTGAAAAGCAAGAAGCCGCGCGTCATTTAGGAATTTGTCCAAAATGCCAGGAACAAGAAGTCATACTTTATCAAAAGGTGGCAGCATGTACGTCTGAAGTCTGTGATTTTAAATTATGGACAACGATTGCCAAAAAGAAACTCACAGCGACACAGCTGAAGGAGATTATTCAAAATAGCCGAACAAGCCAACCAGTGAAAGGGTTAAAAGGTCAGAAGGGTTCGTTTGAAGCAACGATTGTTTTAAAAGAAGACTTCACTACAGGCTTTGAATTTTCTGAAAAGAAAAAAACGAACTTCAAGAAAAGAACACGACGCACTACAAAATAATGGAGGGTTAATCTTATGCGTAATACAACACACAAACAACAAGAAATCGAAAATCAAAAAGCCAAAATTCGTTCAGAACAGGAAAAAATGCGTGCCAGCAAACGAAGACTGCAGCAATTAAAGAACCAGCAACGGATTCAAAAAGAAATCGAATTAGATCGATAAAATCTTCCTGATTGTTGTATACGTATAAACTTATGTTATACTATATTTATAAGTTTATACGTATACAAAGGAGGGAGAAAATGACAAAAGCAATGGTATATAAGCTACTAGAAGAATTTAATGGAACTTTGGCTTTGAAGGATGCTAAAAAAGCGGGCATTTCTCCTGTTACGATCAAACGTATGGTAGATCGAGGGGAGCTGGATCGAGAGTATCCAGGTTTTTTCACCTTACCTGGTCAATTTCCTGATGAATTGTTTATGGCGCAAAAAAAATATGAACGCGGCATTATTTCACATATTACCGCGTTAGATTTGTATGATTTAACAGATATGATCCCTAGACAGATCGATCTGACTGTACCTTATGGTTATCACGTTTCTGAAAAAGGATTGAAGGAATTCGCAGTTGAGCTACACTATACAAAAGCGGAATGGTATGAATTAGGTAAGATTGAAATAAAAAGTCGCTATGGGAATCCTATTATAGCTTATGATCCAGAAAGAACTTTATGTGACATTTGGAATCCCTGGTATACCGTTGAGGATGAAATCAAAGTAAAAGCAATCAAAAACTATATGGAGTCGGACAGAAAAAATCTTAGAAAATTGAATGAGTATCGACGAATTTTACCAACAGACAAAACGATGCGTTCTTATATTATGGCTTTAAATTAAAGGAGAAGATACATGACACCTACGCAGTTAAAAGCAAAAGTGAAGAATATTTCTAGAGAAAAAGAAGTTGATCCGCAGCTTGTTTTAAGACATTTTATGATGGAAAAATTCTTGGAAAAAATCTCAGAGTCTCCTTATCGTGAAAATTTTGTGTTAAAAGGCGGCTTCTTGATTGGCTCAAAGTACGGCATTGAAAATCGCACAACCAAAGATATTGATACGACTTTACGGGAAATGAAAGTAACCAAAGAAACATTAACAACGGTTCTAAACGAAATTTTTTCAACGCCGACGAAAGAAGGCATTCAATTTGAGATTCAAGGAATGAAAGAAACGAGAGAAGCCGATTACTATCCAGGATTTAGCTTACGTGTGCTGGCACATTTGGAAAACATGCGGCCAGATTTTAAGGTAGATGTGACTACAGGTGACTCGATCTATCCTGCAACGATCACTCACAGTCATAAATTGATGTTTGAGGATCGAACGATTCCTTTGGAATCCTATCCTACAGAACAAATTATTGCTGAAAAATTAAGTGCAACCTTTGATTTTTTAACAGATAATTCGAGAGGAAAAGATTTTTATGATCTCTATACTATTCCTAAAATGGAGAAGATCGATGAGAAGACCTTGAAAGATAGTGTGAGAAATACATTTACACGTCGAGGAAAAACTGATCCGTTAAAGATATACTATGAAAAGGATATGGATGTACTGAAAAATAGTCACGAGCTAAAAGATACCTGGAAGAAATATCAAAAAAGCAATCCTTATGCTGCGTCGATCACGTACGATGAGACAATGGATTCGATTAGTAATTTGATGGAAAAAGTGATTCACGTCGAAGAAAAAGAGCGAAAACTAGCTTATCAAAGACACCAACAGATGAATAGAGAAATGGAGAGATAAAGATGATTAATAATGTGACATTAGTAGGACGCTTAACCAAAGATCCTTACCGCAAGTGGTACTGCAGTAGCGACTTTTACCCTAGCCGTCAACCGAAATTTCACGAATCAAAACGGCAATCGAGAAGCCGATTTTATTAACTGCGTGATTTGGCGCAAACCAGCAGAAACAATGGCGACATTAGCTAAAAAAGGTAGCTTGATTGGTGTAGTTGGGCGGATTCAAACGCGGACTTACGACAACCAGCAAGGACAACGTGTATATGTGACTGAAGTTGTAGCAGATAACTTTCAACTATTAGAAAATAAAGCAGCGACAGAGAGCCGTGCGCACGCTGATCAATCGTCCACCAGTCCAAGCACCGCCACCTTTGAACAACGGATACAGCGACGCCTAACAACAATGGATTGAACGCTTCACAGAATCCATTTGGTGGACAATCAATCGATATTAGCGATGATGATCTACCGTTTTAGTTTGAGAAAGAAGGAGTAAGCATGGCAAAAAAAATTAGTCTGACGATGGATCTATTGATACCCGTAATTGCATTTATAGACGGGATTTCTTTGGGCGTCACTGAAAATCCTTTGGTAAATAGAATTGCGAAAGGATCACTATTTCTTGTATTCGTGTATCTTGTCTGTTCTTATCTTTTAAAAAGAGCAGGAAAGGATAATTCCTTTTGGCGATTGACTAAAGTCACAGTAGCAGCGACAGCTGTTATACTTACGGCTATTCTACCGCTTTATATGTAGAGTTAACGGGAAATCGTTGAACTTCTTGCGAAATATTGCTATAATGAACATGAAAAAGAGGAGTTGCGCTAACAACCCCTCATTAACAGCACCGATTAAAGAACGATGGCAGAATATTAGTTATTTGGAAATAACCGCTGACCTGCTAAAGTAGACGGTTATTTCTTTTTGTCATTTTTAAGCATATTTACAATCAAACTAATCAAAGCAATGGTAAACATACCAAAACCAAGAATGGTTTGAATTGTCTCATATGCGGACAAAAGGCTTACTCCTTTCATAGATTTTAGCACTTACATTCATAAGCACCACCACCTTTCCAGAAGTCGCCACCGTCTTCAAACTTTACTGTCTTGACTATTATAGCATATCTAAAATCGAATAAAAATTCTCAATTTTAGCTGTTTTTGCTATAATTTTAGCGAGGTGATCGTGATGGAACAATATATTGGTTTACTCGATAAAATTAGGGTGATCAAGACACAGCCATTGCTTGTGCGATTTACATTACGCACGAGTCATGAACCAATCAATTGTGTAGTGGCCAATATAGAAATAGCGGATAAATTGCTGATTTTGGAAGAAGGCAAGTATACTATTTCAGTGACAGGTCAATTCAATAAACGAAATCAACTAGTCATTGAATCAATGCAAATTAGAAACCCTGATCATTTTACGCGATCGATGGGCATATAAAAGAAGAGCTGCAGTCCTAAATGAGGATTGCAGCTCTTTTTGTTTTACATAGAAACAAGAAAAATGAAAAGGCCTTTTTAGGAAGGCGCAAGCGCCTTCTCAATTGAAAAACCTCTCTCTCACTCCAACCGCCACCGCCGTTCGAGAAGAAAGGAAGTGAACGTTGCACGTTCACTAAGATAAGGGGTCTTGCAAAGCAAGACAAAATAGAAAAAACCTCCTCTCACCAAAAGGTTCGTTCCTGTTCGCTATCTCTTTATTGATTTGCTAGACCGGCAACAAGTTGCCTTTTATCACCAAAAAGTGACAAGGACAAGGGTAAATGGCACGCTGCGCGCCCTTGTCCTTGTCGCTTTTCGTTGATTCATTCTGGCCAACAAATCAATAAAGAAAGAACTAACGAAAGGAAGTAAAACCTTTCCTAAGAGGAGGCAGAATCAATCATGCGAAAGAAATTTGATTATTGGGGTGTTCCCTTCAGCGAATTATTCCCAAACTATCATGCACCACATACTGTCGAATGCGATTGTGGAGAAAGAGCGAAATGTATCAAAAGCTATTGTTTGTATCAATGTCCAACATGCGGGAAAAAATATACCTTGTCTTATGGCGATTATATTTTGATTGAGGAGAAAGGAAAGAAACGCTGTTGAAAACACAACACAAATTATTGACTGTAAAAGAAGTCGTTCAAATTTTGGTGGACAAAGAAGTCATTTCTGAAAAAGTAGCAGAAGCTTTATTTATTCCGCGGTACTGGACGATAGAAACCCCTTTAGTAGAGGATGCACCGACTATGCTATTTCAAGACCTAGTGAAGATTGCAGGATGTGAACTGCATTATCAAGAAAACTTGGAAACTTATGAAAACGAATATTGGTTAACCAAATTAGAGAACTAAAAAGGAGAAAAAAATATGGCTCAAAATTACTATGACGAATTTGTCAAATTACCTTTGGATAAAATGGCACAAAAAATGGAGGATATGACGTTCCTATACAACGAAACACGTGTTCCAAAAAAACATTATAAAGAAAAATTGTCGGTAGCTGTGGAAGAAATGATTGAATCAGGTGTCGAAATGAATCTTATTGCGACGTACTATCGAACACTGGAAGAACTGAAAAAGCAAAATGCAAAATGGTTTTTCCAAGCCTTACTATGCTTGGAAATAGGTGTCAAACCAAGCACTATTAAACCTTCTGAATACCAGGCTTTAGAACTAACGTATGCGAAATTTATCGAAACGAAAAAAGCCAAGACTGTTTCAAGTGAATGGTTAGATTATTTTGAAAATATCAATAAGTATGGCGCATATTACACCATGAAAAAGGAAGACAACGAAAATGAATAAGGTGATTTGTCAACTAACAACGGATTCCATATCAACGATTTGAAAGAAAAAAAGGTCAATAATCATTTATACCGAAAAGTGAGAATGTGTGGAATAAGGACAAAAAAAGCCTAGTAACTAAGGGAATGGTTCTTATTTCGCACCAACCGCCCCCGCCGCTTAGGTGGTGCGAAATAAACGGGCAAAGCCCGATAACTTAAGAGAAAGAAGGTGATCCATTTGAAAAAGATTATTCCCTTATTGTTAGTACTGTTTGTTGGCGAAATACTTATGCGAGATAGTGCAGCTGTACAGTTAAACCTCGCTGTATTTTTGGCAATACTGGTGTTTTGTTTGATCTTTTGGCGGTTTGTATTAGTCCTCGTGAGTCTACTATTCAAGATGATTGCAGCCATATTTTTCATGGGGTTATTTCGATGAAAGGAGAGAGTACCAATGCCAATTGCAATAGGAAATAAACGGTTACCCGTGACATTAGATGAAAAGAGACAAAAAGAATTGCAGCAACTAAAGCAGAAGTACGGCAAAAGTGAATCCAGGATTATGTGTATTGCGTTAGATTTATTGATTGCCAAGAAAAAGCAGGATTTGAGGTACCAGCACTAAGAAAGTGACGTCACTTTTTATACTAAAACCTAAAAGTGATATCACTTTTAGACAATGGAAAAGGTGGAAATAAGATGAAGAAAAAACAAACTAAACTATCGTTAGCAGATATTTTAACACAGTTAACCGCAACTGAAGATGGTGTTGTAGAATTTGAACGATCTGAAATTTCGGTAGTAGATGATCGTTACTTTAAAATGCCTTACTTTTTTGACCAAGCAAAGGTCATTTGCCTTTGTGGCTACGATGGGGTACGTGATTACTTTGGAATTAGAATTACTGAAGAAAAAGTCGTTTGGGTAAACAATCATACAGAATTAGGTGCGCTAGCCTTTGAAGGAACTGTATTGGACAATATCTCTATTGTATTCGAGGAAGAAAGCTTTACGCTTGAATGCGATAAGTTAACCCGATATATCGATCCAAAATTCTATGAGGATAAAAACCTGGCATGGGAACTGGCTTTATAGACAGAGTGCTAGTGCAAGTAAAGGAAGAAAGGAAGATCACCATGAAATACAATTTATTAGACCATAAGCGAATGTGGGTAGAGAAATTAGAGGAAGACTTAGAACAGTTGGAATTGTTAGGTCATAATAAGACTTCAACGGTGTATAAAGAAGGACTAAAACGAACGAAAAAAGCACAAAAAGAACTAGCAACACTGGAAAGTAGGGTTCAGAAAAAAGAAGTAGACTTAACACACACTTACCTTTAGGAGTAGAAAATGGCAGACAAGAGAAAAGAAAAGATTCAAAAATTACTGGCGCTTGCGGCGGATGTAAATGATGAGGAATCAATGAGCGCATTAGCCAAAGCCCAGCAATTGATGATGGACTATGATCTTACTGAAGATGAGATTTTCAATTATCATGAGCAGCAACGGATAGAAGCAGTAGAAACGCACGTGATCTATCGTGGACGTCCGCAAAAATGGCTGTATCGTTTATTTAAAAATTAAGATAAAAAAGGCTAGTTAACAGGTTTGTTGACTGGCCTTTTTTGATATGTTTGTACATGTTTTATTGTGTTTTAATTTTTCTCTTTTTTATAGCAAGCTCCTTTTATAATAAATATTCCGAAAAGTGAAGACCATTTTTTATTTATTAAGACTATTATTATTAGTGAGATAAAATTTGATTGATCTTACAGAATATTGGTGACGATTATGACACTAAAGATACTATTTATGAAAATTTTGCAAAAATGTTCTGAAAATTACATATAATTGTTTTATAAAAAAGGGAGGCAATTATATGAAGAAAAAATTTGTTAGTATTTTTTGATTTTAGGAATTGTTTTATTGAGTGTATCTACTTTAGGAATTACAGTAGATGCTGCAACTTATTATGGAAATGGTGTTTATTGTAATACTCAAAAATGTTGGGTAGATTGGAGTAGAGCTCGCTCTGAGATTGTTGATAGAGGAGTAAAAGCTTACGTTAATGGTTTTACGAAAGTGCTAGGTGGAGTCGGTGGAAGATAAAAAAGAAAAACTTTTTGACTTAATTGCGAATGCATATAATTCAAAGTCATATAATAATGTAGAAGTAAAAGAAGGATTTCTTCAAGATGCTAAGAAAATACGAGAGGATAAACCATATCCTGAAATTATTATATCAGTGTACAAACATTTATCTAAATTAAAAGCTGAGGAACGCATAAATATCAATGAAATTAAGTGCTTAATGGAATTTATCAAAGAAGATTACACAAAATTGAGTGCTAAAGAGTTGAGAAAATATGATATTGGTTATGGTGCCATGTCTATGCCTTATATTTTTTAATTAAAAATGAATAGTATTATCTGAGTTAACGCAAAAGAAGCTAATTTAACCCGTGGTGCTAGTTAATTTTTTCCTAGA
>NZ_KV833943.1:61204-136177 GCF_001837725.1 Enterococcus sp. HMSC072F02 | reverse complement strand
ATCCATTTTCAGAACAGCCATGAAGGCTTCTTGCGGAACTTCGACGGAGCCGATTTGTTTCATCCGCTTCTTCCCTTCTTTTTGTTTCTCTAAGAGTTTACGTTTACGAGAAACATCTCCACCATAACATTTAGCCAAGACGTTTTTACGCAAGGCCTTGATGTCTGAACGGGCAACGATTTTTTGTCCAATAGCTGCTTGGATTGGCACCTCAAATTGTTGGCGTGGGATTAGTTTTTTCAGTTTTTCAACGATTGCTTTTCCACGTTCATAGGCAAAGTCTCGGTGAACGATAAAGCTTAATGCATCGACTTTTTCTCCATTCAGCAAGATGTCCATCTTCACTAACTTGCTTTTTTGATAACCAGACATTTCATAATCCAATGAGGCATAGCCTTTTGTACTTGATTTCAATTTGTCAAAAAAGTCAAAGACGATTTCAGAAAGCGGAATATTATAGACGACATTTACTCGGTAATCGTCTAAATAATCCATCGTAATGAATTCACCCCGTTTTCGTTGAGAAAGTTCCATGACTGCACCGACAAAATCATTGGGCACCATAATCTGTGCTTTGACAAATGGTTCTTCTACATCTTGGATCGTTACAGGTTCAGGAAAATCTGCCGGGTTATCAACTGTAGCAGTCGTACCATCTGTTTTATTAACATGGTAAATAACGGATGGTGCAGTCGTAATCAATTCTAGATTGAATTCTCGTTCCAAACGTTCTTGGACGACATCCATATGAAGAAGTCCTAAGAATCCGCAGCGGAACCCAAATCCCAATGCTTGAGAAGTTTCTGGTTCGAATTGTAAAGCAGCATCGTTCAATTGCAGTTTTTCTAAAGCTTCCCGCAAATCGTTGTAACGAGAAGTATCAATTGGATAAAGACCACAATAAACCATCGGATTCATTTTTCGGTAACCTGGTAAAGCTTCAGCGGCAGGATTGTCTGCTAATGTTACTGTATCCCCTACTCGAGTATCTTGGACAGTTTTGATACTTGCTGTGATATAACCAACATCACCGACCATCAAAAAGTCTCTAGCAACTGCTTTTGGCGAGAAGACCCCGACTTCTGTAACATCAAATGTTTTGCCATTACTCATCAGTTTGATTTTATCTCCGGGTTTGACCATACCGTCCGTGATCCGGACATTTAGAACAACACCGCGGTAACTATCATAAATAGAATCAAAGATCAAAGCTTTTAGCGGTGCATCTAAGTCTCCACTTGGTGCTGGAACATATTCCACAATCTGCTCGAGAATATCTTCAATTCCAATCCCTGCTTTTGCACTAGCTAATACAGCTTCACTAGCATCGATTCCGATTACGTCTTCGATTTCTTGACGGACACGTTCGGGATCTGCTGCGGGTAGGTCGATTTTATTGATGACTGGCAGGATCTCCAAATCATTGTCTAACGCTAAATAAACATTGGCCAATGTTTGTGCTTCGATTCCTTGGGCTGCATCAACCACTAAAACGGCGCCTTCACAGGCAGCAAGGCTTCGAGAGACTTCATAGGTGAAGTCGACGTGCCCTGGAGTGTCAATCAAGTGAAAGATATATGTTTCTCCGTTTTTCGCTGTGTAATTGAGTTCTACAGCATTTAATTTAATCGTGATTCCACGTTCACGTTCCAAATCCATCGAGTCTAACAGCTGATCTTGCATTTCGCGAGACGTCACAGTGTGCGTCATTTCTAAAATACGATCGGCCAATGTAGATTTTCCATGGTCGATATGAGCAATGATCGAAAAATTACGAATCTGCTCTTGGCGTTCTTTCATTTTCTTTATATCCATAGCGTCTCCTCTTTTCATATAATCAGCACTTTCCATTATACCAACGAAAAGCAGTAATTTAAAGACTTTTTAATTAGTCAGCTTTAGAAGTTTTTTTGGTAGAATTTTGCTATACTGTTATCAAGCTAATAAATGGAGATGAAAAAATGGATCAAAAAGATTTTAGAGAAAATCTTGAATTAAAACCAGTCACTCAAGAACATATCGATCAGTTCAACGAATTACTTTCCTATGTGTTCCAAGTGACTGAAGCAGATATCGAGGAAAGCGGGTTTGAGAATAAACGAGCTTTTATCCGTTCCAAAAGACCGATTTTAGAAGTATCAAAAGTGTTCGGGTGGTTTCATGAAAACAAACTAATCTCTCAAATCGCTATCTATCCTTGTGAAGTCAATATTCACGGTGCACGTTATAAAATGGGAGGCGTGACTGGAGTTGGAACTTATCCAGAATATGCGAACCACGGATTGATGCAAGATTTAATCATCGTTGCATTGGATAATATGCGCAAGAACAAGCAATGGATCTCTTATTTGTATCCTTACAGTATCCCCTATTATCGGCGCAAAGGATGGGAGATTATGTCTGATAAACTTTCCTTTAAAATCAGAGATACACAGCTACCTAAACAAGTCCCAGTAAGTGGGATGGTTGAACGATTACCAGTTGATCATCCAGATGTATTTGCCGTTTATGACAAATTTGCCCAACGAAACCATGGTGCTTTATTCCGCAGTAATTTTCATTGGGAAGAATATTGGCGTTTCGAAAATGAAGATGAGCGCACAGCCGCTGTCTACTACGATAGCAATCATGAACCAAGAGGTGTTCTATTCTACTGGGTAGCTGAAGAAATATTTCACGTAAAAGAAATGTTCTATCTTGATCAAGAAGCTCGAAATGGCTTATGGAACTTTATTTCCGCACATTTTTCCATGATTTACTGGGTACGTGGAGATATTTACAAAAATGAACCCTTAGCTTTTTTGATTGAAGACAGTCAGATCAAAGAGCAGATCGAACCATATTTTATGGCTCGGATCGTTGATGTAAAAGAATTCCTACAACATTTTCCGTTTGTTGGAACAGCTGATGCTTTTCATTTCATCATTGAAGATCCTGTCGCTCCTTGGAATAATGGCATCTTCGCCTTAACATGGGATGAACAAGGACAAGTCCGTGTCTTGAATGAACCTATAGGAAAACCTGTTCGATTGAATATCCAAACATTGACATGCTTGATGATGAATTATCGACGTGCTTCTTATTTGGCAAGAATCGAACGGTTAGAAACAGATGAAGAAACACTGAAGTCACTAGAGCGTATTATTCCAAATATGGAAGCTTACTTTAGCGATTATTTTTAATAAAAAGGATGATGTTTAGATGAAAATTTATTTTGCCGCACCAATGTTTGCTAAAAGTGATTTGTTATATAACGAGCAGATAGTTAAAGAAGTCAGAGCGATCTCTTCTAAACTTTCAATTTATCTTCCTCAAGAAAATGAAGCAATCAATGACAAAACTGCTTATGCAGACAGTCGGATGATTGCTCTTGCAGATACAGAAAAAGTGCTGGAAAGCGATTTGATGATCGCTTTATTAGATGGATTGACGATTGATGCTGGCGTAGCATCAGAAATCGGTGTGGCTTATGCGAAAGGTATCCCAGTGATTGGTTTGTATACTGATACCCGGCAGCAAGGCGGAGCCCACCCGAAAAAAATCGCTGCGCTACAGGAAACAGCTGAGAATCAATTTCACTATCTGAACTTATATACAGTAGGACTGATCAAATTGAACGGAAAAGTGGTTTCTTCAGAGACTGAGTTGCTTTCAGAAGTAAAAAGATTTTTAGATGGAGGGACTTTCAGTGATTAAAGAAATCAAAAAGGTTCAAATAGCTTTACTTGCTTTTGGTGTATTCGTTGTCTGTTATAATTTTTATGAATTTATCACCCAAAAGTATTCGACTTCTCAAGGAATCACATTTATCGTGGAATCTTTATTAGGAATTGCATTTATTTTCATGCCACAAGTCATTTTGACAGTTTTCAAACTTAAAATTCCAGCAGCAATCGTTTTGTTTTACTGGTTTTTCTTATTTATCTCTGTCTTTTTAGGTACAGGGATGCATTTGATTAGTATCATCTCTTTTTGGGACAAAATCTTACATGCAGTGAGTCCAATGGTTCTGACAGCTCTTGGCTATGGATTGATTGGTTACTTGATGAAAGATGCGGAGATATCAAAAACCAGTCCTTGGTTGTTCCTCTTATTCGGCTTTGCGTTTGCTGGACTTTGCGGCGTGTTTTGGGAGTTCTGGGAATTCTTATGCGACCAGTTCTTAGGCATGAATCTTCAACGTTTTGCTGCTTCTGATGGCACACTGTTTGTTGGACGAGCAGCATTGATGGATACGATGGGCGACTTGCTGACAAATACGATAGGTGCTGCCTTGATGGGATTGTTTGCTTGGTCTCAAAGTAAAAAAGATGAGCGTTACTTTGAAAGTTATAAATTAGAAAAAGTGAAAAATACTTAATAACAAAGGTCGTGACAGAAGTGGACAGCTCAAAAAATTTCGGCTTATATCCGAAAAAGCTACTTCTGGAACACTGTTTATTTGAAAAAAAGGAGGTCTGACAGTAGTTGTGTCAGACCCCTTTTTTCTTTTATAGTCTCAATGGAAGATTAGACGATTTCTTCTAGCTCTTCTGTTTTGAAATGAAGTTGTCCATCAAGTAAAGTAATCGTTACTTTTGATTTAGGAATAACATGTCCTGCAACGATTTCTTTAGCTAATGGTGTTTCTACTTCCTTAGTGATAAATCGTTTCAATGGTCTGGCACCATATGCTGGTTCATAAGCATTTTCAGCGATCCACGTTTTGGCTTCATCACTGATTGTTAGTAGGATTTCTTGATGTTCCAGACGTTGTGCCAATTGCGCCACCATTTTGTCAACGATTCCTTTCACGTTGTCTAGGCTCAATGGTGTAAATAAAATCGTGTCGTCGATTCGGTTCAAGAATTCTGGTTTGAAGTTTCCACGTAATAGCGTGTTGACTTGTTCAGCCACTGCTTCTGGAATCGTTCCATCAGCAGTCACACCTTCCAACAGTAACTGTGAACCGATATTGCTAGTCATGATCAGAACCGTATTTTTGAAATCAACTACTCGCCCTTTTGAATCGGTTAGGCGTCCGTCATCTAGGACTTGTAACAAGATATTGAAGACATCGGGATGCGCTTTTTCGATTTCATCCAACAAGACGATTGTATAAGGATTTCGTCTGACAGCTTCCGTTAATTGTCCACCTTCTTCGTAACCTACATAGCCTGGAGGAGCTCCGACTAGACGAGACACAGCATGTTTTTCCATATATTCACTCATATCGATCCGTACCATATGATCTTCTGAGTCAAACAAGTTCTCAGCTAAAGCTTTCGCTAATTCGGTTTTTCCGACACCAGTTGGTCCTAGGAAAAGGAAAGAACCTAGAGGACGATTTGGGTCTTGCAATCCAGCCCGTGAACGAATCACCGCGTCACTGACCGCATCAACTGCTTCATCTTGACCAATCACTCGTTTGTGAAGCGTTTCATTCAATTTAATCAGTTTTTCTCGTTCGCCTTCTACAAGTTTCGTTACGGGGATACCCGTTAATCTGCCAACGACTTGAGCAATTTCATTTTCGGTAACGGACTCTTGAACCATCTTGATCTCGCTGTCTTTTGCTTTGGTTTCTAGTTCCTTCAATTCTTTTTCTAATTGAGGTATCGTACCATGGCGCAATACAGCAGCGCGTTCCAGATCATAGTTATTTTCTGCATCTTCTAATTCGTGTTTTGCTTTATCGATTTCAGCACGTTTTGCTGAAACAGAATTGACCTCTTCTTTTTCTGTTTCCCACTGCATCTTCATTGCATTTGCTTCTTCACGAAGTTCAGCTAATTCTTCTTGCAAATTTTTCAGTCGTTTTTTACTTGCATCATCTGATTCTTTTTTCAGTGCAGCTTCTTCGATTTCCAACTGCATCAAACGTCTGGTCACTTGATCTAATTCCGTTGGCATAGAGTTCATTTCTACCCGAATCGTTGCACTGGCTTCATCGATCAAATCGATTGCTTTGTCTGGTAAGAATCGATCAGTAATATAACGGTCAGATAAAGTAGCTGCTGCGACCAGTGCGTTGTCATGGATGTTAACACCATGGTGGATCTCAAAACGTTCTTTTAATCCACGCAGAATACTGATCGTATCTTCCACTGTTGGTTCTTTGACTAATACCTTTTGAAAGCGACGTTCCAACGCTTTGTCTTTTTCCATATATTGACGGTATTCATCTAAAGTTGTGGCACCGATCAAATGTAATTCACCGCGAGCAAGCATTGGTTTCAACAGATTTCCGGCATCCATACTTCCTTCTGTTTTTCCTGCTCCTACGATATTGTGAATTTCATCAATGAACAAGAGGATCCGCCCATCACTTTTTTTGACTTCTTTCAAGACCGCTTTTAGTCTTTCTTCAAATTCACCGCGGAATTTTGCTCCAGCGATCAATGCACCCATATCTAATGAAAAAATCGTTTTATCTTTTAAATTTTCAGGCACATCTTTGCGTACGATACGTTGAGCAAGTCCTTCAACGATCGCCGTTTTACCTACACCTGGTTCTCCTATCAGAACAGGATTATTTTTTGTTTTTCGTGAAAGAATACGGATGACATCACGGATTTCTTCATCACGACCGATGATTGGATCCATTTTTCCACTTTTGACTTGCTGTACTAAATCAACGCCGTATTTTTCTAATGCTTTGTATTGTTCTTCTTGGTTTTGCGAGGTCACCCTTTCTCCTCCTCTCATCTCTTCGATGTTTTTACGCAATTCTTTTTCAGATAATCCGTTTTTATTCAAATAAACAGTTAACGGATAATTTTTTAATTTCATCAACGCTAAAATAACGACTTCCGTTGAAAGAAACTCGTCGCCGAAGCTTTCACGTATTTGGTCTGCTTCATTCAATAATCGAAAGAAATTCTGGCTGAGGTTTTGTCCATATTGGACGTTTCCACCAGAAACAACTGGATACTCATCCAGTAGACGATCGATTTCATGTTCAAAAGATTCGACATCCAATCCGGCATCCGTATAGAAATTTCGACCAAAATGATTAGGTTGTAAAAAGATTTTCCATACATGGGCAATGTCGATATCTTGGTGTTTTCGAGTGACCGCAATCTGTTGAGCTTCAGCAATCGCTTCTTGAAGCGTCGTAGTCATTTTCTCAATATTCATACAGGTATACCTCCTAATTAAAGGTAAGATCACTTATTTCTTTGATCTTTACACAAACTATTATATCTCTTTGGTCAATTTTGGTCAAAATATACACATGTTTTTTTGACTTTTTTTCTCGTCTTATATAAATCTTAAAAAAACAAAATTGATTGTATACATACAAAAAAAGAGCAAAACAAACGTAAAATTATCTTACCCATAACGTTTTTCTTTGATTTGATAAAAAGTGTAGATCTTATAAAAGACCTACCCTTGATTTTCTTTATTCTCTTTTTTTACTTCTATTATTTCTTCTTTGATCACTCTTCGCCGTTCAGCAATCACATACACAAATCCATAGAGAAATGGCAAGATAAAGGAACTGAAACGATACAACAAAAGCGAAGAAACTGCGTCAACTGTTCCGACAACTGGTCTAAACAATAACAAGTAGACAAATTCAAAGGAGCCAATACCAGCTGGCGTAGGAATAACCCCTGAAAGCACTACTGCAAAGCTGATAAACGAAATGGTCAGTAGAAAATCTATTTTAGGATGGTTTTCAATCAGAATCAAATAGGGAAGTACATACCAAAATACAAGTTTCAACATATTCCATAGATAAATACGCAATAGCGCAGTCCTGTCTTGGATAATGGTTTGGACCGTTTCCCTTAAAGAGTAGATCTGCTGATTACATGTATCCACCCATTTTCGCAAACGCTCACTCTTAAATAACTTATTCGATAAGCTGACAAAAAATATTTGGACATTCAGACTGATGGACATTACCAATAAAAAGGCAACAATCACGATCGTCAAAAGAATTCCAGCAATAATAAACCAGATCATTGACGGACTATTAGAATAAAAAAGAGAGAATTGGATGAGCAAGCCAGCTAACGCATAGGTAATCACTGCAAGTTTGTACATGATCATATGGAGTGCTGTCACTCCTGCTCCCTGAGACAGTTTCATTCCTTTTTTATTATAAAAATAAATTTCCGAGATCAATGTTCCTGTACCAAACGAAACGATTCGATAAAACGCAATATAGCTAGAGGTCAAGAACCCATCTTTCGTTGTAAAATTCGGCGCGAAAGGTTCAGCAATTTCTTTGATTGAGCGCCCTTCAGCGATTTGGTAAACTGTCCCTAATATAACAGTGGCTGCCAAAACGACAACACTGGTAGACATTAATTCGGCAAAGATATCTGCAAATGATTGATTGATTAAATAATAAATAATAGCAAAAATCGCAATCAGCAAAAGCAGATTCAGAATGATTTTAATTTTCGTTCCTTTAGATGACATCTCCTGCTCCTTAATGGAAAAAATAAATGAGAATCAAATCAACAAGCACACCCGCAGTGAATCCTACGGTAAACTTTTTTTTCCTTGTTTTATGATGAAAAACTTTCCGAGAAATCAATCCTCCCAAACCACCGCCTAACAGACTGACAAATATCAAGTTATTTTCAGGTACACGCCAGCCGCCATTTCGAGCCTGATGTTTATCATATCCCATCAGACAAAATAAATAAAAATTTACAATGAATAGATAAAACCACAAAGGATTGTGCAACAATACATCCATTATTCTTCTTCCAACTTTCTATTAACTACTATTTCTAAGCTTGTTCTTCTTTTTTTGGTGAATAAACTGCTAATCCTTTTGATACAACAGATAATTCAACTGGAAGATCATCTGTCGTGTCTCCATCTGTCCGAGTGCCAACAGATTTTTCCTTTGCTTTGATTTTCATGCGTTTGGCTGTGAAATAAGTGATGCCAGGTATCGTATAGAATTTTCCTCTCATGATTCTAGGCAAATAAAAAATAAATCGGAAAATATCTAAGGAAGGTACGATCGTTACATGGAATTTTCCATCATCTGGGGTCGCTGAATCGTCGAAATTTGTAAAGCCGCCCACGGAGTTAGACATCGTGACTGTCAATAACTGAGATTTTCCTTTCCAATGCTCCTCGTCTGTTTCTAAATCCAAATGATATTTTTTCTTCTTCAGCAATAACTTAAAGAATTTCTTGATAAAAATCCACGAGCCATAACGCTGTTTTTCTTCTTGACTGATCCAAACTGCTGTATCGGCTAAGATACCGATTGTCAGTGTAGAGATAATGACTGCATCATTGACTTGGCCATAGTCTATTTTTCGGACATTTCCTTCTAGAATCACGTCAGCAGCCTCTTCTTTCTTCAATGGAATCTCAAGGACACGTGCGAGATTATTGACTGTTCCACCTGGAAGTAATCCGATATGATACTGAGATAACGTTTGCTGGAACGCTTGGACGATATGATTGATCGTTCCGTCCCCTCCTATGATCACTAGAGTATCGGCTCCTATAGCTTCTGCTTTCTTGACTAAATCCGCATGGTCAATCGACGGGCCAGTTTCAGCTAAATCTACAAATAATTCTGGTTGCTTTTCTTTTACATAATCTTGAAACCAGCGTGCTAATTTCTCCCCCTCATCTTTCCCTGAACTTTTGTTATAAAAAACTAGCAGCTTTTTCATTCTTTACCTCCTATTTACTCTTCAAAAAAGAGGGCGGGACAATCCATTCCATTGTCCTGCCCTTTAGCCTTAGACAGATGACATTCCATCATCGGACGAACGCCTTGTCATAAGCTGTTCTTTTTCGATTTTAACTCTTTGTGTTCAATTCTGCAATTTTAACAATCACATCTGTTGCTTTTTCCATTACTTGTAAAGAAACAAATTCGAATCGACCGTGCATATTTTCTCCTCCGGCAAATAGATTTGGCGTCGGAATACCCATGTAAGAGATTTTTGAACCATCTGTTCCTCCTCGGACTGGTTCGATCACTGGAGAGATCCCAAGCTCGATCATTGCTTGTTTCGCTAATTCCACGATGCTCATATCTTTTTCGATGATTTCTTTCATGTTGTAATATTGATCATACATATCTACTTTGATTCGTTCTTGATCAAATCGTTGATTCAATTCTTCTTGGATATGTGTGATTTGTGCTTTGCGTGCTTCGAATTTTTCACGATCATGATCGCGAATGATATAACTCATAGAAGCTTCTTCAGGATTCCCATTCAATGCCATCAAATGGAAGAAACCTTCGTATCCTTCTGTTTTTTCTGGAACTTCATCGGCTGGAAGCTGATTATGAAAATCAATGGCCAGCTGTAAAGCATTGATCATCGTATCTTTTGCCGTCCCTGGATGTACATTTTTCCCTTGGATCGTGATATTTGCTTGAGCAGCGCTGAATGTTTCATACTGCAATTCACCTAAAGGACCGCCGTCGACTGTATAAGCAAAATCCACATTGAATTGCTCAACATCGAATTTATCCGCTCCGACACCGATTTCTTCATCAGGTCCAAAAGCTACTTTGATGGTACCATGAGGGATAGAAGGATTATTGATCAAGATCTCCATTGCAGTCATGATTTCCGCAATCCCTGATTTGTCATCTGCTCCCAGTAAAGTACTGCCATCTGTAGTGATCAACGTGTGGCCTTCATAATTTTTCAAATTTGGGAAATCTTTTGTATTCAACGTGTAACGTTCTTCCGCATCTAGTACGATCGTAGACTCTCCATCATAGTTTTCAATGATTTGTGGATTGACTCCTACTGCATTAAAGTCTGCTGTATCCATGTGGGAAATAAATCCAATGGAACGCACTTCATGATCGACATTGCTTGGTAATGTTCCCATAACGAATCCATTGTCTTCATTATAGAAAACATCTGATAAACCTAACTCTTCTAATTCTTTTTTCAATTCTTGTGCAAAAGCAACTTGTGTCTGAGTCGATGGGGTCGTTTTGCTTGTTGCATCGGAGCGTGTTTCTGTTTTGACATACCGTAAAAAACGTGGCAAAAGATTTTCGTACATAGTATTCTCTCCTTTAATTAAATTGAAATGGGTTTGTATTCGTTTCAGAAACGAAAAAGTCAATATCCCAATTTTCTTCTTGTTTCCAAGTCTCAAATTTCTCGATGAACCGTTCCTTACATAACGATTCAATATAATGTCCGGGATCAATTGCAATCAACCCGGCGCTTTGCATATCATGAGCCGTATGATAATAGATGTCTCCGGTGATATAGACGTCTGCTCTTTGAGCGATTGCTTGCGGATAAAATTTTTCGCCGCTTCCACCGCAAATCGCAATACGCTTGATGGATGATTTTGTTTTTTGAGGCTGAACGATTCTCAGTCCTTCTAATTGGAAAACTTTTTTTACTTGTTCCACAAATGTTTCTAAGGGGATTTCTTGCGGTAATTCACCTATTCGACCTAGCCCAAACTTTTCGACTGGTTCATCAATTGCGAAAAGATCGTACGCAGGTTCTTCATAAGGATGAACCGATTGCATGGCATCAATCACTTGTTTTTCGATTGTTTCGGGCAAAATAACCTCGACTTTTGCTTCTTGGACTTGTTCTGCCTTCCCTACTTTCCCAATCGCTGGTTGTGCACCAACATTCGGAGTAAATCGACCGTGTCCAATCGAGGTAAAACTTGTACCGGTATAATCGCCTTGCGTACCAGCACCAGCTGCAGCTAATGCTTCCCGCATTTTCTGTGCATGATCCACAGGTACATAAACCGCCAGTTTTTTATAATGGATTTCATGAGTCTTCACTAAATGACTCTCCACTTCAATACCAAGCAGTTCGCAAAACCAGTCATTCAGTCCGTCCCAAATAATATCCATATTCGTGTGTGCCGCATAAACGGCAATATCATGTTTCAACAGATCTGCATACATTTTTTCTTGCGGCTGATCAGTAGTCAGCCGTTTTACAGGGCGAAAGATTGGGGGATGTTTAGCAATCAGCAGATCGATTTTTTTCTCGATTGCTTCTTCGACCACTTCTGGGCGAACATCTAATGTCATCATTACCCGTTGAATCGGTTTATCTAATGTTCCAATATGCAGTCCGACTGGGTCTCCTTCTTCAGCTAGCCATTGAGGACAATAGCTCTCAAACTTTTGGATGAAGGTACGTCCGCTTATTGTCATATCTCTAAAACCTCCTCAATCATTTGGATTTCCTGTTCGATTTGTTTTTGACGTGCCTCTTGATTAGCTGCTTGTTTGAGCTGTTCACGGATAGCTTTTCTTTGTTGAAGCTCTCTTGTCCATTTTGATTTGAAGATCTCACTTTTCTCTTCGAGCAGAAATGGTCCGAACATCAGCTCCATTTCGTTGTAAGTAACTGGTTTTTGTTCTTTTTCGGCTACAATAATTTCATATATTTTTTTGTTTTCTTCAAGTATTTTTTCTGATTGGATTTTGTATTGATTTTCTTGCAGCCATGATCGTAACGTACGCTCTCCGATATTTGGCTGAAGGATCAAACGTTCTTGTCCACTTAGGCGTTGATGCAACTTGCCAGCTTCTAGGATCTCTCGGATCAGCGAACCTCCCATACCCGCGATCGTGACAGCCGTTATAGCATCTTGCGGTTGGATCGCATCTAGACCATTTGCAAGACGTACAGTGATACGGTCTTCCAATCCATCTTTTTGGACTTGCTTACGTGCTGATTCATAAGGACCTTGAACGACTTCACCTGCAACTGCATATTTGATTTTTCCTTTTAGCATCAATGCAACAGGTAAGTATGCGTGATCTGATCCAATGTCTGCTAAACGAGCAGATTCAGGAACAAATTCACCAACTGCCGCTAAGCGCTGAGATAAATCTAAATGGTTCATAGCTTCACTCCTTCTAGGTAATTATAGCATTTTCCATATAAAATAAGGAGACTAGGAATAAAAAAATTCCCAGATCTCCTTAAAAATTATACCTTTTTGTTCTATAAAACAACATTTTCTTATTTTTGAAAAATGTTGTTAATTATTTGTTCAATGAAATATCAATGATCGAATCTCCAGGCACTTGTGGTGGGATAGACATCGTCATGATCGGCATCTCAACTAATGTAAATTGGACTTTGTCACCGATTTTCAGTTCATCTATGTCCACGCTTATTTTTTCAGCAGTATCATTCAAAATCACTCCGTCATTGCTGAATGATGTCCCCATATTCGCTGGATCTTCTTTGGCCATGACATCGACGAGTTTCAGTTGAATCGTTTCTTCTTCCGCTTCTACTTGAGTGATGCTTTCAATCGTTCCTACAAATATGCTTTGTCCCTCCGTTTTCGTACTGCTTGTTTTTATTGTTTGACCCGCATCAATCGAATCAAGAGAACCTGTGTTGCTGTCTGCACTACCGCATCCTGCTAAAATAAAAAATAGACCAACTACATATATACTAGAAAAAATAGCCCTCATAAAAAATCCTCCGTTTAAGTTTTTGCATTACTTGTTGCGGTGATTGTCTCCGGTCATTTCTGTCCATGTAAAGATTCGCTGACCTGCTTTTACTCCTTGGTCAAATATCAGTTGGACTTATCAACTGTTCAACCATTGCGGCGGTTGCGACCAGTCATTTCGATTTCTTTTGTCAAATAACGTATGCGTTCCATTATGCGTTTTGCTTTCAGCGGCTCTTCATCTCCACGTTGAGTGACGGACAAATGCTGTTCCAATTCATCCATTGTGAAATTTGATGAGAAGAAGGTCGGTAGCTGTTCCTGCATCCGATATTGAAGGATGACGCCAAATACTTCATCCCGTATCCAACTGCTCATCGCGTCTGCACCAATATCGTCAATCATTAAAATGGGGGAACGCTTCACTGCATCTAGCTTTTCTGCCACTTGATCTTTTCCGATTGCCTGTTTCATCTCAACGGCAAACGTCGGAAAGTGGACTAATGTCGTGGTGAATCCAGCAATCGCTAGTTCTCTCGCTGTTGCTCCTAATAAGTATGTTTTTCCAATACCAAAACTCCCCACCAAATAAAGACCTTTATGATACCCTTTTGGATCTGCAGTATATTTCTCTACGAAATCTAGGGCTTCCAAGCTTGCATATCCTCGTCCATCTGTACGCTCAAAGTTTTCAAAAGATGCTGATTGAATATCTTTTGGCATATCCATTGCTTTTACTCGGCTTCTAATTTCTTCTTGTCTTTGCCGAGCTAACAATGCTTCTGTTGGTACATAAGTGACATCCACATAATGAAAATTCAACGTCAACTTCGGCTCGTATCCTGGAGCGATCATCGTTGGATCGTTTTTTTGATATTTACGCTTTTCTTGCACGAACTCATACAATTTGGCGTAGCTTTTTTCAATATCCGCTTGTGTCAGTTCTTCTTGGTGTGCACTTAGAAAAGCTTGAACATCCGTATCATTTAGGACGTCAGCAATCATTTCAGCATATTTTTCTTGATAATTACGTTTGCTGATGATCCTCTTCAATTCTTTGCCTACGTCTTCCATTAGATGTCACCCTCCTTTTTCGCCAGGTATTCTTTAAAACGGCGGTCAATCTCTGCTTTTTTCTCACTACTGATCTGTTTTTCATCTTTTGGCTGGTTGACCCAATCAGGAAGCTTTTCCCGCCGAACATTTCGCTTGCCGTTTGGATAATTTGTTTGCTTTTTTTGTTTTGATTGTTTTGCTTGATTGCTTATTTGCCGAATATGCTGAATCGCTTCTTCTGCTGTGGCGATTTTCTTTTGTGCCCATTCATTTGCCACTGTATTCACATAACTAGCATTTAAGCTAGCATTATTTTTGATCACCAATACATAATTCAGCAAAACATTGATCACACTGCTGGAAAGACCTGATTGAGAAACAAGGTCTTGCAGTAACCAAGTTTCTTGTTTAGAAACATATCCGCCTTTTTCTGACTTGATTGCTTCCAGATATTTCATCGGCGGAATGCTCTGTGCTTCTTTTATCAACTGAAGCGCTGCATTTGTCAAATGTTCGTTCGTCGGAGATTCATTGCTGTTTTCAGCAACAGCTACTGTTTCCTTTATTTGCTTCACTGGTCGTCTCTGCATTGCCAAAACAGCTTTTTGCAGCTCCTTCATGGATACTTTTTGTTCACTAAAATCATAAGATTGACTGATGAGTTCACCAAGAGTTAGTTCATCGAATCCATAAAGCTGATGATACATGTCGACTTGTTTGATGATTGAATCATCAAGAACAGTCATATGTTTTTTTGCCAGCCAATCATTCAAAAATTGCCAATCGAATGTCGAATCTGTTTCAAGTAATGCTACTGGCTCAGATTCTTCAAAAGATTTATTCAGTGATTCGATGTTTTCTTGATTAGCAGCGTATACTGCTTCATTGAAGCGATAAACATCTAAAAATTTTTTTGTGATTTTTTGATATCCCTCTGTTGTATGCCTTTTAGGTTCAAACAACTGGGTAAGCTTCTGGAATCGTCGTTCACCAACTTTTTCCAAAAGAAGAAATGCCAGAACAGAATCTTTGAAAAATGCTTTAGGAATGAGTGGCTCTAACAACTCATAAATAAAACGAGGCCCCAGATCGCTATCTTCTTTAAAATAAACATCCAGTAAGCCGATTCCTTCCAGCTTTTTTCTTGCATCATAAAATTGAGGGATCCCGCAGCCTAGACTACTGAGTAAATCTGCATGCATCCCTTCAGGACCTTCACCAGATTCTTGCGAGATCTCTGATAACAGAGTGAAATAGATACTCAAGGCTTCTCCGCCGATCAGTGGCTGATAAAGATACAGCAACGCGTTCTTGCTGTCTTCCCTCAGCGGAGCTTCTTTTCTTCCTTGGTAAATATTTTTTGGTTGAAGCTCTTTCCAAGCATTTTCCAAGGAAATGCCTCCTTTTTGTTTCTTAATTGTTTTCTTTATTATTCTCTTTATTATTCTCTTTATTATTTTCTTTTGCTTTATCCACGATATCTTGCAGCTCTTTTAAGAAAACAGACATATCTTTGAACTGGCGATAAACACTGGCAAAACGGATATACGCGATTTCATCTAAATCGACTAAATCCTCCATCACATATTCACCAATCAGATTCGTTGATACTTCGTTTTCCCCAAGACTGCGTACGCGGTTTTCGACATGGTTGACGATTTGTTCCATTTGCTCCATAGCTACAGGTCTTTTTTCTGCTGAGCGGATGAGTCCTCTTAAAATTTTATCGCGATTGAATTCTTCGCGTTCCCCGTTTTTCTTGATGACTAATAACGGAGCAGCTTCAATTCGTTCAAAAGTAGTGAATCGGAACGAACAATTCTCACATTCGCGACGGCGACGGATCGCACGTCCATCATCTGCTTGACGGCTGTCGATTACTCGTGAATTATTATGTTGACATCTGGGACATCTCATTTTGTCTCACCTCTTGCATCGCATTTTTATATAAAGGATGTGTCTTTCTTTACAACTAGTTGTATTATAACACGAAACAAATCACAAACGCGACTGTCCTACCCAAAAAAACACGGATATAAGAACAATTTTTTCTATTTTCATGCGTAATTATGTCCCCTGTCCTAATTCAATTTCAATTTTCCAGTACTGATGACCTTGATTGCTGAGAAATGACTCGCCCAAAAGCTGATTTAGTCGGCTAGCACAAAAAACTTGAAGCAGATGAACATCTTATCATCTGCTTCAAGTCACATCTCTATTTCTTATTGTTTTATAACTTCTCTTCGATTCCTGTATAGTGTTTCATTCGTTGTTCCTCGATTTTTTGTTCATCAGGAATGTGTTCACTTTCTGGGAGCGGTGTCTTACTACGATCAGGTACCGGATTTTTTCGTTCTTGAGTCAAATCTTGCTGTTTCGCTTCTTTTTCTGCCTGCTGGTCTTCTATTTCATCGATTCTTGCTTGGTACTGCTTTTCTTTCTCTTCTGCTGTTTCTGATTGCGTACGACCTTCATCGATTAGATTTTCTTTATTGAGTATTTCGCCGATTTTTTCTTTTGCGTTACCTACGACTTTATCCTTTTGGTTTTTAAATGATCCCATCGCTATCCCTCGCTTTCTATATACTCAGGATAGCAAACTTGACACAGATACTCAAAGAAAGCGATTAGCTGAAAGCCAATTTTCGATTTGTTCCATAAGTTCCTCTTTTGTTCCGTTGTTGTCAAACAAAATATCCGCACGCTGCTTTTTTTCTTCGATTGGAAGTTGACTGCTAATTCTCTGCTGTGCTTGTTCTAGTGTTAGTTGATTACGTTTCATCAAGCGTCTGAGTTGAATATCTGGCGTGGTATAAACGACAGCTACTGCATCCATATAGTGGTCATAATGACCTTCATAGAGCAATGGGATATCTACAATTACTAAAGGATGATGGGAACTTAGATAGGCGATTTGATCTTTTATCGCTTTTCGGATAAACGGATCTAATAGCTGATCAAGTTTTTGTCGTTTCTCCTTTGATGGAAAAACAATCATCCCAAGTTTCCCTCGATCTAGCTGACCATCAGACTGCAATATCTCTTGGCCAAACACGGACACAACCTTCCTCAGAGCAAGCGTTCCAAGCTCAACAGTTTCTCTAGCAATCACGTCACCATCGATCAAAGGAAATCCATGAGACTGAAAGACTTTGGCTGCCGTACTTTTGCCAGTAGCTATTCCGCCCGTCAAACCTAAAACAAAGCCTACTTTTCGATTTTCAGCCTTTGACAATTCGGACAATAGTGAGTCCCCCTTTGTGCCACTTTTATTTTCACGATCGGTGTCCCACAACGTATACATGGTTTGCCAGTTTGCTGATAGACATGCAGTGCGACTTGGAATCCGCCTGATTCTCCTAATGCATTCAAATAGCTGCGAATCGTGGTACCTCCGGCTTCTATTGCACGATTCAAAACATCAATGATCGATAGACGTAATTGTTCTATCTCTTTTGGACGTAATGTATTCGCCGGTTGTTCTGGATGAATCTTCGCTTCCCATAATGCTTCGTCTACATAAATATTACCTAGTCCCGTTACTAGACGTTGATCTAGCAGTAAAGGCTTGATTGCTTTGTGCGATTTTTTCAGTCCAGCTGCAAAATCTGCTAATAAAAAGCTGTCAGGCAATGGCTCAGGTCCTAATTTCATGATTCCTCGGTAAGTTGCACTTGCTCCTTTTTCGACAATTGTCATACGACCAAATTTTCGTACATCGTTGTAGCGAAGTTGGCTCCCGTCCTCAAAAAAGAAAAGTACATGCGTATGTTTATCGATTGGTGTATTTTCTTTCGTGAATTGATATTTTCCTTCCATTCGCAAGTGTGAGATCAGTTCATAATGATCGAGATGAAAAATCAAAAACTTCCCTCTACGTCCAATGGATTGGATGGTTTCGCCAACAAGAGAAGCCTCAAAGATGGGCGTCTCTGGATGCTCAATGATCTTGGGCCACAAGACCTGCACTTTCTGAATCGTTTTTCCTACTACTAACCGTTCCAATCCTTTACGAACGGTTTCTACTTCTGGTAATTCTGGCATTTTTTCTTTTCACCTTCATTATATTGCTCTGTCTTAAACAATGTTTATTTTGCTTCGTACCACGTTTTTCCCCAACTGCTGTCAGTGATCAGTGGTACATGGAGAGAAACAGCTTGTTCCATAACTTCCTTCACCAATTTATCTAATGATTCAAGTTCTTTTTCAGGTACCTCGAAGACAAGTTCATCATGAACTTGTAACAGCATCGTAGCTTGAAGACCTGTTTCTTTTAATCGTTTATCCAATTCAATCATCGCGATTTTCAAAATATCAGCAGCACTTCCTTGAATTGGTGTATTGATAGCTGTTCGTTCCGCAAAAGAACGGATATTGTAATTTCTTGAATTGATGTCTGGCAAATATCGTCGGCGGTGATACAGCGTTTCGACGTAGCCTTGATCTTTTGCTTCGCGTACGATTCTTTCCATATATTCTTTGACACCTGGGTATTTTTCAAAGTACGTATCGATGTATTGCTGTGCTGCTTTTCGGCTGATGCCTAAATTTTGTGAAAGTCCGTAATCAGAGATGCCATACACGATACCAAAATTCACTGCTTTTGCCTGCCGACGCATATTTGGTGTGACATCCTCTGCCTTTTCGATTCCAAATACGCGCATCGCTGTGCTGGCATGGATATCTTGACCTTCTAGGAAGGCAGCTTTCAAATGTTCATCATTTGAGATATGCGCAAGTACGCGTAACTCGATTTGTGAATAGTCAGAAGAATAAATCAACCAGTCTTTTTCTCTCGGAACAAATGCCTGACGTATCTTTCTCCCTTCATCTAATCGAATCGGGATGTTCTGCAAATTAGGATCAACAGAGCTTAATCGTCCTGTTTGGGTCAATGTCTGGACATAACGGGTATGCACTTTTCCATCTGATTGGATCACTTTCAGCAGTCCCTCGACATAGGTAGATTGAATTTTTGCGATTTGACGATAGGTTAGGATATCCTCTACGATTGGTGCTTGTTCACGAAGCTGTTCCAGTACATCTACGGCTGTGGAGTACCCAGTTTTTGTTTTTTTGATGACGGGTAATCCCATTTTTTCAAATAAGATCACTCCTAATTGCTTTGGTGAATTCAAATTGAATTCTTCGCCGGCTTCTTCGTAGATTTTTTGTTCGATCTCTCTTAAGCGAGCAGAAAACTCGCCCTTCATTTCTTGTAAGCGAGTCGCATCTACTTTGATCCCGCTTATTTCCATCTCTGCCAAAATGATAGACAATGGCAGTTCCATTTTCCGGAAAAGATCTTCTTGGTTTTTATCTGCCAGTTCTTGGCTCAATTTTGGTGTTAACGCATTGATTGCAGCTACTTTTCGCGCTAAATGAGCAAAAAAGAGTTCCTCTTCTTCTGGTAAACCTTTTTTCGCCCCTTTGCCGTATACAGTTTCATCTGATTGGATATCGTTGTATCCGTAATGTGCAGCTATTCCTTCGATATCTGTGCTTTTTTCATTCGTATCGAGAAGGTATGCACCTAGCAAGACATCAAAATCGATTCCTTTCGTTTTTCCAGTATAGCGATTTAAAGCAACATAAGTTCGTTTCGCATCATATACTTTTTTCAATCGGTTCGGATCAGTGATCCAAGAATGGAACGCTTGGTTTTCGAATACAGACAGATCATTCGTGACATAGATTTTCTTTTCTGTCCCCCACGCTACTCCGACGATTTCCTCTGTATGGTAATTGTCGCCCATCATTTCCACGTACAGTGCCATATCCGTAGTAAACATTTCCTCTTTAAATTCATGCACGACTTCAAATAAAATATCATCCATTTTTACTTCTTCTTCAACGATATTCAGTTTAGAAAGGAACTGATTGAAATCCATTTCTTTATAAAATGGAACGAGTTTATCGAGATTTTTCCCTTCATACTTCAATGAGTCGATAGAGACCTCCACAGGGGCTGAAGTATTGATGGTCGCCAATTTCTTCGATAAGAACGCTTGCTCTTTGTCATTTATCAGATTTTCTTTCATTTTGCTTTGCTTCATTTCATCAATATGCTCATAGATTCCTTCGACTGAGCCATATTGTTTCAATAGCTTGATAGCTGTTTTTTCTCCGATTTTAGTCACACCTGGGATATTGTCAGAGGCATCTCCGGCTAGTCCCTTCATGTCAATAATCTGTTTTGGTATCAATCCATCATATTTTTCCGCCACATGTTCTGGTGTATAACTTTCGATATCGCTGACACCTTTTACAGTGATATCCACTTTTACTTCTTTACTAGCTAATTGAGTCAAATCCCGATCACCGGAAAGTACGACGACATCAAATTGATTTTTATCTACTTTTTCTGCCAAAGTACCGATAATATCATCCGCTTCATAATTGGGCAATTCGTAATACTGTACACCTAATCCCGTCAACAAATCACGGATATATGGCATTTGTTCTTTGAATTCGCCTGGTGTTTTAGATCTTCCTCCTTTGTACTCCGCATACATTTCTGTCCGAAAGGTCGTTTTTCCTGCATCGAACGCAACCAGAACATGCGTCGGTTGCTCTTTTTGCATAACATTTTCAAACATCGTATTGAATGCATAGATTGCATTTGTATGAAGACCGTTTCTGTTTTTGAAACGTTCAAGGGAATTGTGCAGCGCAAAGAATGCGCGAAAAGCCACACTGTTCCCATCAACGAGTAATAATTTATTTTTTGTCATCTTCTTAACTCCTTACTGTAAAGTTCTTATTCATTCTAACAAAGAATCATGCGGAATGCGAAAAGAAAAAGCGGGACCATACCAAATATTTTGGTATAGCCCCAACTGATCAATTTTTTCCTTTTTAGTTGTTCCGTCCAAAGATTCTTAAAAACGCCAAGAACAAGTTGATAAAGTCTAAATACAGCTTCAATGCCATAAATACAGCAATGCCACTATGTGCTGTTCCATTTGTCTGGACATAGATATTACGAATGCTTTGGTTATCATAAGCTGTGATCCCTGCAAAGATGACGACTAAAAGCAGTGAGATGAACAGCTCAACTGCGCTACTTCTCAAAATGAAGATGTTCAAGACTAGTGCAATGATCACTCCGATCAAAGCAGCCTGTCCTGCTCTTCCGACCCCGCTAAGATCTCGTTTTGTTGTCACTCCGACAACAGACATCCCCATGAACATCAAGGTAGCTGTCAAGAAAGCTTGTGTTACTGTTCCAATATCGTAGAATGCAAGAGTAACTGCTAATGTTACGCCATTCAAAAGAGAGTAGGCAATGAATCCACCGATCGCTAAGCTCGGATTCTTTTGTGCTTTTACGCCTAGAACCATTACCAAAATCAGTTCAACGATCCACAGACCCATAAAGCCTAATGGAAAGTTATTGATAAAAGTTGCTAGTTGTAAAGGAAATACCCAAAGAGCCAAGTAAGAAGTGACTGCACTAAGGGCAAGCCCCATACCTAAAAAACCATAAACTTTTGCATAAAAACGATTGATGCCTGACATTGATGTACTTGGATTATTCATTTAATTCACCTTCACTTTCGATTGCTATTTCCAATTCAGGAACTTGTGGCGGTTGGACCATAACAACAGCATCCAACACACGATCTTCGTTCGTGTTTTCCGCTTCTACAGAAATCGTCACCACGTCCTTCATCTTATCTACTTTTATGACCTCAAACTGAAAAGTCAGTGTTTCATAATGGAAAACCGGTTCAATAAAATTGACAGAAAAATTGACAACATGTGATCCTGGTCCAGGAAGATGCTTTGAAATTGCACTTGTGATGATCCCCATCAGCATCACTGATGGAACGATTGGCTGATGATATTCTGTTTTTTGTGCAAAGTCATGTTGGATATACAAAGGATTTGCATCATTCGTCAATCCCAAATACAGCAAAAGCTGGTTATCTTCAATAGATTCTGTTAAAGATAACGAGTCGCCTTCCTCGATTTCATTTATTGTTTTTCCTAGTTTTCTCGGCTTACCTATGTTCAAGATAGAAACCCTCCAGTTTATTTTTAATCATACATTATTGTACCAAAAGCAGCGCAAAAGGCAAGTTCTGCTCCTTTGATTTAACAGATTCCTATAGTTTAAAGAGGTCGTGAAAAAGCTGTCCTGCATCAAGCAATAAGAACAGCCAAGAAAAACAGCTTCTCATGTTTTTGATTTGGTTAGGCTTATTACCGCAGATGCAAGCTTTTGAACGCCGTTTATCAAAAGTTGTAAAAAGGGAGCATGACAAGAATTTTGCCACTCTCCCTCTTTCTATTTTTATAAGGACACTGCAGTAATTGTATTACAGTACATTTTTCGTCGTGCTGCTTAAAAGTTTTTCATACGCTTGTTCAAATTTTTGAACATCTCCAGCACCCATGAAGATTACTACTGCATCATGATAATCTAATAATGGAGATACATTATTTTCTTTGATGACTTCTCCACCTTTTTTGATTTTCGCTCCAAGGTCTTCGATCTTAACGTTTCCTTGTTCTTCCCGAGCCGAACCAAAAATATCGCATAAGTAAACTTTATCAGCTAAATCAAGTGCTTCTGCAAATTCATCCATCAATGCAATCGTACGCGTAAACGTATGAGGTTGGAAAACTGCAATTATTTCTTTATCTGGATATTTTTGGCGTGCGCCATCAATGGTTGCTTTGATTTCTGCAGGGTGATGCGCATAATCATCGACTACGGTCATGTCTGCTACGATTTTTTCACTGAATCGACGTTTTACTCCTGGGAAAGTCAGCATTTCTTCCGCAACTTCTTTCAGATCCAGTTTTTCGAAATACGCGACTGCAATAACACCTAAAGCATTTAAAATATTGTGTTTGCCGAATGCCGGTACAGTGAAATGTCCAACAAATTCATCCCCATGATAGACATCAAAAGCAGAACCGGATGTTGTACGTTCGATGTTTCGTGCTTGGATATCATCATTTTCTGTGACACCATAATAATAAATCGGCACATCTGCTTCTAATTTGCGTAAATAAGCGTCGTCACCGTACGCAAAAATAGCTTTTTTCACTTGTCCAGCCATTGTTTGGAAAGCTGTAAATACATCGTCGATACTTGTATAATAATCCGGATGATCAAAATCGATGTTTGTCATGATCGCATAGTCTGGTGAATAGGCAAGGAAATGACGGCGATATTCACAGGCTTCAAATGAAAAGAATTCCGCTTGCGGATCACCATGCCCTGTTCCGTCTCCAATTAGATAACTTGTTGGACGAACACCACTCAATACATGAGAGAGCAGACCAGTCGTACTTGTTTTTCCGTGAGAACCGGTTACAGCGATACTCGTATAGTTTTGGATAAAATGACCAATAAAGTCGTGATAGCGAATCACTTCCAAACCTAATTCTTTTGCTCGCTGGATTTCTTCATGTGAATCAGGAAATGCATTTCCTGCAATAATCGTCATACCTGGTTTTACATTGTCTGCGTTAAATGGCAGAATCGTGATATTTGCTTTTTCTAAATCTCTTTGTGTAAAGAAATATTTTTCAATGTCTGATCCTTGGACATTTAAACCTTGTTCATGTAAAACAAGAGCCAAGGAGCTCATTCCTGAACCTTTGATACCAACAAAATGATACAATTTATTTTGATTTTCCATTTGAATCCTCTTCTCTTATCTATCGTCCATTCTTTTAGCTATTACATTCAACACGCTCCTCATTATCTTATAAACGATTGAAAATTTCAACCAAATTTATTTAGAAAGGAGGATTCGCCTGCTAAAAAGGTCATGTACGGGAAAAATCCGTTTTTATTGACTGTTTGATTCTTGTATAAGAAGACCAAACTTCTTCTGATATATCAATATGAGGAATAAAATCTTTTCCTTTCGGACCATAGCCATTCTCATCGTCGTGGAGTCGCTCCATTTCTCCTAACACCAGTGCATAGAAATATTCCTTCGGCCATTGATGGTTCAGTTCTTTTACTGTAAAGACGATCTCCTCAGAAAAGTGAAGGATTTCCGGCACAAATGGCACAGCATTTGCGAAAACAGTTTGTTCATTTTGCCATACTTTCTCAAAAGTTGCTCGAGTCCTGCGTTGCAGTGTCGGATCATTCATCAATAGGACTTTTTCTGGTACAGCATCTAAGGAATGAAGAATCTCCAGTGAAAAAGTGGCGTTCTCTCCAGAATTTGTAGACTTCGATTCTATCAGGAAAGCCTTATCGGGCAAATCATAGACTTCTTTTAGATACTGACGACAGATTTCACTTTCACTCATGCCTTCTTCAAAATGAAATCCTTGCTTTTCAAAATTCTCATAAAGGATCCTAGTCGCATGACCCACCCCGCCGACCAAAAACAAACGTTCTACTTGACCATTTACATACATTTGTGCTGCTTTATCAGCTAAGATAGGAAGACCGTTTCCAGCTAAAATAAGTGTAGGTGCCGACAATTTCTCAAAATCTTTCTCATCAGGTGCGGCTAAAAAGGCTAATAACTGATTCCAGTCTTTTAGATTTCTCTGCTCGTTTTTTTCCAAAAACTCTTCATCCTTTCATTTGATTTTTTATACTTCATTGAGGCTTTCTCTCTTTGTCTCAATCCATTTGATTTCCCCATGACATCTTCCACAACGATATTTGTGTACATCGATTCTTCTTTTGCGGCAGATCGTGGCAGAACAATCTTGGCATTGATAATATTCGATCTTTATCTGTTTCTTCGTCAAGGCTGGCGCATAGCGCAATCCTCCTGTTTTTTTCAAAAGATACTTGAAATCCATATCTTTATGACGATATCCTCTTCCAGTTAGATGCAGATGATAATGGCAAAGTTCATGTTTGATGATTCCTGCAATTGTTTCTTTGTCTGACTCTTCAAACAGCTTTACATTAAAATCTAAATGATGATCGTTTAAATGATAGCGCCCGCCAGTTGTACGCAAGCGTGGATTGAACATTGCTTGGTGCTTGAAAGGACGCTGGAAGCTTTTTAATGATATCTCTTCTACTAACTGCTGCAGTTCTTCTTGTGTCAATTTTTGTTACTCCTCATTGTTACTCTTCATAAGGGGAAAGCATCGTCAAACTGATTCTGCCTTTTTTCGTATCAACTTGCTCTATCCAAACCGTCACGATATCTCCGACTGACACGACGTCTGTTGGATGCTTGACAAATTTTTTGCTAAGTTTTGAGATATGGACAAGTCCGTCTTGTTTCACACCGATATCGACAAATGCGCCGAAGTCGATGACGTTACGGACCGTTCCAGTCAATTCCATACCTGGTTTCAAATCTTCCATACTCAACACATCTGTACGCAATAGGGGCGCTGGCATCTCATCACGCATATCTCGTCCAGGTTTTGTCAGCCCAGCTAAAATATCAGCTAACGTTTCTTCTCCGACTGATAAGCTTTCAGCCAGTTTCTCCGCGGATAACCGTGTCAATTTTTCTACTGCTTCTTCTGTCCCAAGCTCTTTTTCTGAAAGATGGACGGTCATTAATATGTCTTTCGCAATAGAATAACTTTCGGGATGGATACCGGTGTTGTCCAAAATGTTTTTCCCGCCAGGAACTCGCAAGAAGCCTATTGCTTGTTCATATGCTTTTGGTCCTAAACGTGGCACTTTTTTCAGCTGAGTTCGTGCAGTAAATTCTCCATTTTCTTCACGATAACTGACAATGTTTTGGGCAGTCGTTTTATTCAATCCTGATATATGCTGCAAGAGCTGTGGACTAGCCGTGTTCACATCCACGCCTACTTGGTTGACCGCTGTTTCCACGACAAAATCCAATTGTTCAGCCAAACGTTTTTGAGAAACATCATGTTGGTACTGTCCTACACCGACAGCTTTAGGATCGATCTTGACTAATTCAGCTAAAGGATCTTGCAGACGACGGGCAATAGAAACAGCACTTCTTTCTTCTACTTGTAGATGCGGGAATTCTTTTCGTGCAATTTCGCTAGCAGAGTAAACAGAAGCGCCAGCTTCATTGACAATGGCATAATAGGCTTTATGGTCGGCTGATTTCAATTGTTCAGCCACAAAAAGTTCTGATTCCCGACTGGCTGTTCCATTCCCGATAGCTACCATATCTACTTGATATTGATTGATCAATTGGATAAAAGCTGGACCAGCAGCTTCCCTTTTCGCTTGTGCTGCAGGTTTATGCGGATAAATGACTTCGATTGCCAAAACTTTTCCTGTCGCATCTACGACTGCTAGTTTACATCCAGTACGATAGGCCGGATCAAATCCCAGTACGACTTTACCTTTTAGCGGCGGTTGCAACAAAAGATTGCGAAGATTTTCTCCAAAAATAGCGATGGCTTGCTCATCCGCCTTTTCAGTCAATTCATTACGCAGTTCTCGCTCGATTGCCGGCTGTATAAAGCGTTTATAACTATCTTGATAGGCTTCTCTTACAAAGGAAAAAGAAGGTGAGGCAGGATTTTTCACTAATTGGCGATCCAAGTAAGCTAAAACTGCTGCTTCGTCTACTTGAAGGAATACTTTGAGAACCTCTTCTTTTTCTCCTCGATTAGTGGCCAATATCCGATGAGAAACCATTTTATGGACAGGTTCTGCAAAGTCATAATACATTTCATATACGCCTTTTTCATCTATTTTCTCATCCTTGACTTGGCTGACATACATGCCTTTGTTATACGTATAAGACCGAATCCAAGTCCGAAATTTTGCATTATCGCTGACTTGTTCAGCAATGATCTCATGCGCACCTTGCAACGCTTCTTCAGCAGAAGAGACTTCTTTTTCTTTATCGATATATTTTTCTGCTTCCGATTGCACCTCTCCATCTGTAAGCTGCATCAGCCACAGCGCGAGTGGCTCAAGTCCTTTTTCTTTAGCAATCGTTGCTTTTGTCCGTCGTTTCTGTTTGTATGGCCGATATAAATCTTCCACTTGTTGCATTTTTACGGATTGCGTGATTTCTGTTTCTAACTCAGGGGTCAGTTTCCCTTGTTCATCGATCAGCCGAATCACTTCGTTTTTTCGTTTTTCTAAGTTTTCAAGATATGCATACCGCTCTTCGATTTCACGAATCTGGACTTCATCAAGACTTCCCGTCATTTCTTTTCGATAACGCGCGATAAAAGGAACGGTGTTTCCTTCATTTAACAAATTAAGTACAGTCGTCAACTGCTTGGGACGATAGTCTGAAAGCTCTTTTTGTACAAGCTGAATGATTGTCTGGTTCAAATTTTCCGTCATTAAAATGCCTCTTTTCTGCTAAAAATTGCTTCTTTATTCTATCATACTTTTTATCATGGGTTAAACTGCTGAAAGAAACAATATTCTCTATACAAATAAAAAGAGCCGCAACAAAGTCGCAGCTCCTTCATTCTTTCCATTTGTCAGATTCCTTGCCAAGATCCTTCGTTGTTCTGATATTCAATGTCTTGAAGGATGCCTTCCTTGTCAAAAACAACCCCATGCAATGACCCTCCGAATACAGCCCCACCGTCCATTCCGATTTTATGATCCTGAATCCAGAGATCTGTTGTCTGCATATCTCCATGGAGCATTGGTGTAATCGTATGTCCAAATACAATTGTCTTACCTGTATTGTTTTTCCCTTCATGAAATGGTTCCCGTATCCAAATAAAATCGCTTGGACTTGTCTTACGCCAGTCTTTCTTTGTCAAATCCACTCCAGCATGGACAAACAGATAATTTTCCCATTCATAATACAAGGGGCGCTGGACTAAAAATTCAATCAGTTCTGGGTATCTCGATCGGATCATCATTGAGATTTCAGTCGGGGAGTATTCCTCCGACGCACCTGGGTGAAGTAGGCTTTCAAATGTTTCTTTTCCACCATTTCTGATATAAGGCGCATACCAGTCCTCCGGTGCTTGCAGAAATTGCAAAAAATATTCTTCGTGGTTGCCCCGGAGATAAATGGCTCCTGTTTCTTCGACTAATTGTTTTCCTAATAGAAAACATTCCTTTGTACGAGGTCCTCGATCATTGAGATCTCCTAATAAAACAAGCTGATGGATCGTCGGATCATAATAGTGAATAAGTTTTTCAAAAAGATCATATTTACCATGGACATCGCCAATAGCATAAATCAATGATTTCATGTGGATCACCATCCTCAACGATAGTATAGCGCATATTGGAAATGGTCGACAATCAAAACTATTGTTTTCTATTTATTTAAAGCTGCAAACCGCAGTTCTGCTTCTTCTGGAGAGATTCCATGGTCTTGAACATAGCGGTTGCGTGGATGTTTCGCACACTCTACGCTACATGCTCCTAAATGTTTTTCTTCATTTTCAATGGAAGCAAGAATCTGGCGATTGCACTCAGGATTGCTACAATTGATATATCGTTCACATGGTGTTCCGTCAAACCAGTCGCGACCGACGATTTGTTTATCTACTTGGTTGATATCGACAGCGATTCGTTCATCAAACACATACATCTTGCCGTCCCATAATTCTCCTTGGACTTCAGGATCCTTACCATAAGTAGCAATACCGCCATGCAGCTGTCCGACATCTTTGAATCCTTCACGGACAAGCCAACCAGAAAACTTCTCGCAACGAATACCACCAGTACAGTAGGTCACTACCCGTTTTTCCATAAATTCTTCTTTGTGCTCGCGAATCCAGTCTGGAAGCTCTCGAAAACTGCGTATATCTGGGCGTACGGCCCCTCGAAAATGCCCCAAGTCATATTCATAATCATTCCGTGCATCAATCACCACTGTCTGTTCGTCTAAAATAGCTTCTTTAAATTCTTGCGGTGAAAGATAAGCACCTGTCACTTGGTTTGGATCAATGTCCTCTTCTAGCTTTAAACTTACAAGCTCTGGACGGTATCTTACAAACATCTTCTTAAAGGCATGTCCTTCGCTTGGATCAATCTTGAACATCATATCAGCAAATCGAGGATCAGCTTTCATTGCTTCCATATAGGCAGTCGTGTTTTCAACGGTTCCAGACACAGTACCATTTATTCCTTCTTCAGCTACTAGAATACGACCTTTAAGATCCAAAGATTTGCAAAAGGCTAAATGATTTTTGGCAAATTCCTCTGGTTCTTCTATTTTTGTATAATTGTAATAAAGCAGTACTTGATAATCCATGTATTTCTTCCTTCCTTCTTTTCGTTCCTAAACAGTATAAAGAAGGCGTTCGCATTTGACGATTTATTTGCTTGTGTATAATTACGCATGTGATTTTTTTGTTTACATAATATTATTATTTGAATTAAAAAAACTTCGCTTTCCTGTTTTGCACAGAAAAACAAAGTCTTTGTTTCTATTATTTACCTGTAACCGCAAAGTAATTGCCATCAGGATCAGCAAAGTTGAAGACATATTCTTCTCCAAGCTGTACCATATCACCTAATGTGACTGATTGCGTCTGCATTTTTTTATATAATCCAAAGATATCTTTGCTGTAAAACATCAAAGATGGGGCACTAGTAGCTGTACCAGGTGAATGGGACTCAACAAACGCTCGATCATATAACACGAATGAGGTTTGACTGTCCTCAATCCCTACTTCAATTACAAGCGTCCCATCCATTTCTTGACGATCTTTTTCCGCAAAGCCAATTGCTCTCCAAAACGCTGCATTTTTTTCTACATCGTCCACATACAGCATGATTTTTATTTCATTTGTAAACATCTGTTTCCTCCTAAACGATCTGTTCTAACATCCCCAACTTTGTCAGTTTACCATAGGAAAATGGGAAAATCTACGAAAGCTCTCAACAGATTCATCCTACTTAAATACGCTTCTCTTTAATAATAAATTAAGTTGGTTGTTTTTGTTATTCCGACTTTCACTTTTCGGAATAAATATTTTGTACTTATATGGAATGAATAAAAAAACATACTAAGAGAGGAGAACCTCATTTATCAATGATGTTCCCCTCTAATCTTAGTATGTTTTTAACTATTCATTCACATCGATCACTTTTGAATCATCATTGATGACATCGCGATCTAAATCTTTGATGCGTGCACTTGTCACGATACCAGCTACCATGCTACCGCTGACGTTTACTGCTGTGCGTGCCATATCGATTAATGGTTCAACAGAGATAACTAACCCAACGATTGCTACTGGCAAGTTCATTGCCCCTAAAACGATCAGTGAAGCAAATGTTGCACCACCGCCGACTCCGGCTACACCAAAAGAGCTGATTGTTACAATCGCCACAAGCATCAAAATAAATTCCAAACTAAAGACATTCACTCCAGCCGCTGGTGCGACGATCGTTGCCAACATAGCTGGATAAACACCAGCACAGCCGTTTTGTCCAATAGATAAACCAAAACTTGCTGAGAAGTTAGCTGTTGCATCGTCTACTCCTAAAGCTTTTGTCTGAGTCTCGATGTTCAATGGCAAGGCTCCGGCACTTGAACGTGAAGTAAACGCAAAGCTCAATACTGGAAAAGCTTTTTTGAAATAGTTGATTGGATTGACTTTGGCACCAATCAAAATCAGTGAGTGGACAATTAAAACAGCCAGCAATGCTACGTAAGATGCAACGACAAATTTACCTAAATTGACGATAGCTGCAAAATCACTTGTTGCCAAAACGTTTGTCATCAAAGCAAATACCCCATATGGTGTCAAACGCAGAACAAGCGTCACAATCCGCATAATGATTTTATATAGACTGTCGACTAGATCTGAAAAGAATGCTGCTTCTTTTGGCGCTTTTCTTTTCACCCCTAGATAAGCGATACCGACAAAGGCTGCAAAAATAACGACTCCAATCGTACTAGTTGCACGGCTACCTGCTAAATCAGCAAATACGTTTTTAGGGATAAAGGATAAAATCTGCTGCGGAATCGATAAGTTTTCAACCGTTTCCTGACGTGTCGCCAATTCAGAGATCCGTGCTGTTTCTGCTGCTCCTTGTGTGAATTTAGCTCCTTGAAGACCGAACAGCATCGTTGAACCGATTCCGATCAATGCTGCAATAGCTGTTGTACCAAGTAAAGAAGTCAGTACAGTTGCACTGATTTTCCCCAGCTTTTCAGAAACTTTCATTTTTGTGAATGCACCAATGATCGAAATGAACACTAGAGGCATAACTAGCATTTGCAAGAATGATACATACCCTTGTCCTACGATCCCGATCCATTCTATTGATTGAGTAACGACTTTGTCTTCTACCCCAAAGATTAATTGAAGCAGACCGCCAAAGACGATACCAACTCCTAATGCTGTAAAGACGCGTGTTGAAAATTTTGTATGGCGCTTTTGCATACGATAGAACACATATAATAATGCCGCAAAAACTAGAACCACTAAAACTGTGATGAGTGTTGTCATTTTTATCCTCCTCATATTATTAATGACAAGTCCATCGAAGGAAGTAAAGGTTCCCGAGAATGATTCTTCAACCATCCTCCTGAAAAATTTTTTTCAGTGACTTTTATATTTTAGACGATTTTTATCGAAATGACATTCTTTTTGCTTACAATTAGTAATAAAAAAACATGCCTGTGATAGATTAAAACTATCGCAGGCATGTTTTTACTGTCTATTCTTGTTTTTCTGATTGAAAATTCAATTTTACCCCAGGCTGATCCAAGGCGATCTCTGTCACCTCATAAGACATCCGGCGTACGATATCGAATAAAGGTGCTACTAGTTCGTCCACTTCTTCTTGTGTGACATCATTTTGACCTTCAATTTTCCGATTGAGGATATGATTGATCTGACTCACACTTCCAGATAAAACATATGTATCAAACACTAAACGGAACTCTAAGCGTGCTCCTACGATGCTATGTTCTTTCGGATAGTTTTCGATCGTTTCTTTCAAAGGCGAGAAGCCCACTTTCAAATCTGTTTCTACTTCTTGGTTCGGTAATCTCATATCATAATGAAATGCTTCTACTACTTCTTTTTGTCTTCTGATTTCCATATAATTTTATCACTCCTTTATAAAAATTATAACATATCTCCTTTGTAAGGGGATACTATTTTTTTACGTTACTCTGCAAGGATAGGATTTCATTCAAATTTCCTACCACATAATCTGCAGGAATCTCTCCCAGAAAATGATCGATATCGTAAAGACAAGTAACGACTCCTGCGTTTTTCCCTGCTTCAATATCTAAACGGCGATCGCCGATCATCATCGTGTCTGTTCTTTCTAAATGAAAAGTCTCAATCAAATACTTTAAAGATGCTGGATCCGGTTTACGAGGAAAATCCTGATCAATCCCTACTACTTCCTCAATCAGATGGGCTAATTGATACTCTTTCAGCAGTTCCCATGTCGATTCTGTCAAACGGTGGGTCAAGATGAAGTGACGTCCTCCATTGATTTTTAGCCTTTCAAGTACTTGTTTCGTTTCTGGAAATGGACGGGAAGCTTCCTTGCTTTTTTTCTCATACCGATGAAACCATTCATTAAACTCATTGGCGTCCAAATTTGATTCATTGATCAAATAACTGGTGGAATATTTTTTCATTTTGAAGTAGATCTCTTTTTTGTCCATATTGATACCAAAATCTTTTAGAGCTTGCTGAGCACCATCTACCATTGCGGGATACGTATCAAACAATGTCCCATCAAAGTCCCATATATAATTTCTCACGTTTTTTGTTCCATTCCTTTGCTTCTTTTTTCTATCTTTCATTATAGATAAATACGTTGATTAAAGTATTGTTTTCTCTAGAATCGTCAAATCGTCTGTTAATGTATATTGGATTGGTTGTGCGTTCGGGATATCAATTGTATCCATTTGATCCTCAGGAACATTTTCTAAATATTTTGTCAGTGCTCGGATGCTATTCCCATGACCCACAACTAGTAAATCTTTCCGATCTTTCAGTTTTGGTGCTATTTGATCTTGCCACAAAGGAATGATCCGATTCACTGTCATTTCTAGACTTTCTCCGTACGGAATCAAATGTGGATCCAAATGATCATATCTGCGGTCAAATCGGTTTTCTGCGGTTAGCGGCGGAACTTCTGTATATCCTCTGCGCCATTTCTTTACTTGATCTTTTCCGTATATTTCTTTCATCTGATCCTTGTTTTTACCAACAAGATCCCCATAGTGCCGTTCATTCAGACGCCATGTTTTTACTATAGGAAGCCACAACTGCCCCATTTCTTCTAGTGCGACTTGACCGGTAAGAATCGCGCGTTTTAAAACAGAGGTGTAAACCGCATCGAATTGAAGACCGGCTTCATACATTTTTTGACCGGCTACTGCTGCTTGTTCTTTTCCTTTTTCTGTTAAGGCGACATCTAGCCACCCTGTCCAGTAATTTTCAAAATTTGCTTCGCTTTCGCCATGACGCAATAATACTAATTTCATTTTTTTCTCCCTTAAACATTCGTTTCGAATTTTATGCCACATGTTTTGCATGTCACGCGTATTCGTCCTTTTCCTCTAGGCGCACGCTGCTTTTGATGACAATTCGGGCACTCAAAAAAAGTATAGCTTTTTCGTTCCGTTTTAGCTTGCTTTTTGTTTCTCATCTGATGATATTTTTCTTTGACTTTATCAAAATATTCCAAATAACGTTGATTTTCATTTAGTCTAGGATAGATTTTTTTTGATAGAAAACGAAATAGCATCCATCCGAAAAAGACGATGAACAACAATTGCCCGATTCTAAATGGCAACCACCGACTTAGTAAACTAAAAAAAAGTGCGATAATCAATAGAATCCGATTCAATTGATCAAATTTTGCATATCTTCCCTGCATAAGTTTTTGATAGTTCTGCTGAAACCGTATCAGTCTTTCTAACCATGTTTGCATCCTATTATCTCCTCCATCATCTATCATTCATTATGACAAAAAAAACAAAAAAGAAAAAGCCTTAATTGGCCTTTTCCATTGCGACTTGATGAAGGACATTCCGATTTCTGGTAAAGTCGATCACAATCACTTTCTTTTTATCTTCTCTGTTGACTACACGGAATGTGTCCGTCAATGGCAAAAACAGCTTCTTAGATGGTAGCTGTTGCATACGTATAAATCGATGGATCATCGTAATCAATTGAGGGAATTGAATGGACGTATGAAGCAGATTTGGATATTTTTTCAACAGTTGAGTCGTTTTGATCAAATTCCGTTTTTTACTGATTACTTTTAAAAAGCTTTTTAGAATCTTTTGCTGACGTCTAAAAATAGAAAAAGAATTTTCATCATCTATTTGATAACGCATTTGTTTCTGTAGTTCTGCTGCAGTCAAATGAATCTTCCCATCATTCGTATCGATCATCAAACCTTCTGGGAATAGCTCAACGACTGCTCGATCCCAAGATTCGAGAGAAAGCTCGATATAATCTTTTACCGGTAATTCCAATTCTGCCTCAAAAAAGTGCAAAACAGCCGATAGTCCTTCTGCTTGATAAATTTCTCCTAATGTTAGTCCCTCTAGATGGAACTCTGGTGAAAAATGCAGCAATGTTTTATTTTCCTGCAATTGAACATATAGAAATGTAGACCGCTCAATCAGAGTATCTTTTAAAACAACTAAAAAATTCATTTTTCTCCCCCTTTTTTCATCATTTTTAAAATAGCATATTTTGAAAAGAATGTCTGATGCTTAGAGAAGAATTTCATAAAAATTTACTATTTCATAAGTATTCACGAAAAAAACCTAAACAAAAAAGCGGAAATAACGTTCATCCGCCTTCTTATTTAGGTATATTTTTTCTTCAAATGCTTGTCTATGATTCAGGACTTTCTCTATCGTTAGTTTCATCCAAAAGTTCCTGCATCCCGATAATTTCCCGATACTGATGAATCTTAGTGATACCAATTACTTTATCTACATCAATACTAAAACAAATCCCGTTACCTGGAACATCGATGTTGATGCCTTGACCAATCGCATCCATCACTTGATTCGTCAAACTATCTGGTACTAATGTCAAAACAACATCTTTTTCTGGCGAGATGTCCAAACCTAAAAATTTCCCTGAATCATGTACACCAGAACCACGACCATGCAAGATTGTACCGCCAGCTGCACCTGCTTCTTTTGAAAAGTCGATGACATCTTCACCTGTTCCTCCGTCCACGATCGTCACAATCATGTGAAGATTCAATGCTACAAGATCTTTCATTTGCTTCCCCCCAATTTTTGCAATCTTTCTTTTTCGATTCTGTCTTTTTCATCTTTTCGTTTATAAATATATCCTAGTACTAAAGTGGATAATATTGGTGTCAATGCAATCATTGCAACCACACCAAACCCATCAATGATCGGATCTCTTCCCTCAATTTGTGCAGCGATCGCCACGCTCATTGATAAAATAAATGTCGAACACATCGGACCCGTTGCTACTCCACCGTTGTCAAAAGCCATTGCTAAAAAGATCTTGTCCACTTTTCGTCCTAAAATAAATGCTAGCCCATATCCTGGAATCAAGAAATAATAAAGAGAGAATCCGACGAGCAAACGCCACATAGACAATCCTACTGCTGCGCCAATCCCAATCGAAATTACCATCAGCATGACTTTCGACCGGATCCTCCCTTCACTCAATTCTTCAACCTGTTTGACCATTACATGAATCGCCGGCTCAGCAAACCCTACTAGGAACCCCATCAAAAAGCCAAGTGGAACCAATATATAATTATAGGGCAATCCAGCGATCGTACTACCTAAATGCTGTCTTACCGGAACGTAAGCCATGTTGACTCCGTGCAGGAAAAGGATCAACCCAATAGTCGTTATCAAGAAGCCTTTCATAATGTCAAAGAAACGCTTCTTGCGCATACGAAAACTAATGATATTCATCAAAACAAATAGAATCACGATAGGTGCCACTGCTAAAATAACTTCCATAGTAACGATCTCGATACCATCTATCACTTGCTGCCAGAAATTCATTGGAAGATCACCCCCAAAATCATTACGGCAAGAATTGGCCCTAATGAAGCAATACCAACCATTCCAAAGCTGTCATTTTCATTTTTCTTTTGTTTGATCATACTAGTCATCCCTCCGGCAAGGGCCAAGATAAATGGAACAGTTACTGGACCAGTAGTCACTCCCCCCGAATCAAAAGCAATCGGCATGAATTCGGAACTGGTGAAGAACGAGGCGATCAAAACGCCTATGTAGCCTATAGCCATCAATTGATAATAGGATAGCTTGAATACGACCCGAAGCAGCGCAAAGGCTAGAAATACTCCAGTGCCGACGCTGACGATCCCAATCAGCAACACTCTGCCAATCTCTCCGTCAGATATATCATATACTTGTTGTCCCAAAACTTGGACGGAAGGTTCGGCAATCGTGATCACGATCCCGATAGCAAACCCCAAACTGACCAAAACAGCCAAACTTTTCTTTTTGATCATATATTTCCCTACTAGATCTCCGACTTCCATCATGGAATAGTCTGCCCCAAACAAAAAGAGCGTCATTCCGATCATCATGATAGCCGCACCTACCAAGAATGAAGCGAGGTCTTCTCCTTCTAACGGCGCAAAAACAAACGTTAAAATGACAATCAGGACGGTCATCGGCAATATGGCAGCAATCACTTCTTTAAAATTTTTTAGCATGTATCCTCCTCCTTTACTCTTTAAGTTTACCTTAAAATGAAAGAGTTTTCGAGTATAAACTTAAAACGTTATCATTTAATTTTTCTCAACATAAAATAACACACGTCCCAAAAGTATCTTTTTACTTGGAAAAGATGACTTTGTAGGGACGCACTTGCTGTTGTTTTTTATTTTACAGAGCCGATCATTCCTTGAACGAATTGCTTTTGCAAAACAAAAAATACGATGGCAGTTGGTAAAGTAGCAATGACTAATCCAGCCATGATCATTCCATAATCTGGCGTATAGGAAGCACCCATAGCAGATAAAACAAGCGGAACCGTCCGTTTATCAGGAGATTGCAAAGCCACTAAGGGCCATAAATAATTGTTCCAACTGCTCATGAATGTGATGATTGCTGCCGCTGCACAGGTATTTTTAGCCGTCGGCATATATACTCTAAAAAAAATACTTAGTTCTTTTAGACCGTCTAATCGAGCGGCTTCTACTAGATCTTTTGGAAAGGATTTAACATTTTGTCGGAAGAAGAAGATCAAAAAAGCAGTGCTGACAGATGGTAAGATTACAACTAAGAAACTATTGATTCCCAAAATCGTTCCGTTCAATTGTGAAAACATTCGATACAAAGGGATCATCAACGCCGCAAAAGGAACCATCATCGATAGCAGTAGAATATTGAAAATCAAGTCTTTTCGCTTGCTTTGATAAATCTCAAATCCATATCCTGCCATTGACGAAATCAGCAATGCAAACACAGTGGTCACTAAAGCGATCATTGCTGAATTCCAAAGGGAACGAGTAAAATTCAGTTCATTGGAAAACAAATTTTGAAAATTGATGATCAAGTTACTGCCAATCTTTATTTTTCCCGATGTGATATCCACGGGTGTATTCGTCATTCCCAGAATCATCCAGACAAAAGGGAAAATGGAAATAAATGATAGGATGCTTAATGCTGTATACTTTAATGCTGACCCAATTGCCGAACGAAGTCCTAAGGCTTGTTTTTTGACGTTGGGATGTTCGATCGGTTCTTTTTCTACCATGCTTTTCATCGACTCTCTCCTCCTACTTTCGTTTGGATTATCGACAATATCACAATAAAGGCAACAATAACAAAGGAAACTGCTGCCGCATATCCAAAATTAGGCGTGAATTTATAACTCAAATTATAGATGTATTGAGACAAGGTGGTCGTTGCATTTGCTGGACCCCCGCCAGTAATATTTTGTACTTCATCAAAAAGCTGCAATGTCCCGATCGTCGAAGTAATGGAAGTAAACAAAATGATCGGTTTTAAATTCGGGATCGTCACTTTGATAAACTGCTGCCATTTAGAAGCACCGTCAATAGATGCTGCTTCATAAATCTCCGAATCAATATTTTGCATGCCTGAAAGGAAAAAAATCATATTGTATCCAGTCCAACGCCAAGTGATCGAAAGAATGATCAGAACTTTCGCCCAAATTGGATGAGTCAGCCAGCCAATCGGTGTATCAATCATACCAATGCCCAACAACAAGTTGTTTACAAGGCCAGATTGAGAAAATAGACTTTTCATGATCAGAGAATAACTGACCATCGAAGTGATACACGGAAGAAAAATAGCTGTTCGAAACAACCCTTTATATTTCAGCTTTTTATCATTTAAGAGGTTGGAAATAAAAAGCGCTAGAAACAGCATGATTGGTACTTGAACTAGTAAATATAGGAACGTATTGAAAAAAGCTTTTTTAAAAGTAGCATCTGTCAGCATCCGCTGATAATTACCTAATCCGTTAAATCTCATATTGACAGGGGGACCACTTTGAAAAGACGTGATCAAAGCCAAAACCATCGGAATAAAAACCATGATCGATATCAAAATGACTGGCAAGATTAAAAAAGCATGCCCGTTTTTGAATAAATCTTTCTGCTTCATTCTTTTCCCTCCAATTCTATCATCGATTATTTAATTGAAAAGACAAGAAAGACAACGTCTGTAAGGCAGCCGCCATCTTTTTTGTCTTTTCGGTTGTCTGATGAAAAAGCAAAGAAATTTGCTTTTTTATCACCAATCAATTAGCCAACTGTGCTTCTACTTGTTTTTGTGTATCTGCTAGTACCTTGTCTGTCTCTTCTCCATTGATGATTCGATGAAGAGCTTCGGCTACGACTGCTTCAATTGCATAGGTCTCATGTCCGTAATTCACTTCTGGAATTTCTGATGTCCATTTGGAAAAATCATCAAAGACCTTTTGGCCACTGTAAAATTCTGAAGCTTCTTGATAAGCTTCTTGTTCATTTGCACTAAGCATCGTAGACACCAGTCCGATTTCTTTCGCAAGAGTGCCCATCAGTTCTTCATTCGATGCAAACGTTGCTTCGAGGAAATCTTTCGCTGATTCTTCTCCAGCTACTCCTTTGAGCACATACCAGCCAGCGCCGCCAAGGTTAGAAGCTTGCACTTTTTGTAAACTTTCTGGCAGTGCAGGTATTGGCGCAATCTTCCATTTTCCAGATTGGTCTTCTGCTCCTTGGATCGTTGAAGAATACCAAGCGCCAGTTGGGCTAGAAGCTACTGCTCCTGATTGTATCGCAGTTACTCCAGCATTCCAGTCAGAGGTTTGTTCGACTAGGTCTTCTTTCAAAAGAGTGGCAAATAATTCAAGACCATACTTTAAAGATGCATTGTCTTGGATCGTGACCGTCTCCCCGTCTTTGGACGTATACCATTCTCCCGCTTGTTGCATCATCATTCTTACTCGACCAAGATCAGAAGGATTGACTTCAGCGATTTTCTTTCCCGTCTTTTCTTTGACATCTCGCGCCACTTGAATATACTCGTCCCACCTCAGATTCTCCATGTCCTCTTCTGTATATCCTGCTTCAGCCATCAGATCCGTACGATAGAAGTTTGCTGTTACGCCCGAATCGAAAGGAACACCGTATATTTTTTCTCCTACTTTGTTTACCGCAAATTTATACGGTGCAAAATGATCTTCCTTTACAATAGCAGACAAATCAGCGAATGCATCTGGATAAGAAGTCAAATAGCCTTGTATCCTATAATCTTCAATCAAGACGATATTGGGCAATCCTTCTGTATTCCCGCCTGCTAAAGCGGTGTTCAGTTTCTGAACGATATCATCCTGAGACATCGTAACAACTTCTATCTCTGTTTCTTCGTTCTCATAAATTTTTTTTGCTTCATTCACTGCTTTGATATTGAATGTCTCATCCCACGCCCAAACAGTGACTTTTTCTTCGTTGCCTGCTGTGCTACTAGCACTTCCGCATCCTGTTAAGAAACCTGATGCTGCCGCTAAACAAACGACTCCAGCAATTAACTTTCTGATGTTCATTTTTATCCGCTCCTTTTCCATCCTTAGTTGTTTATGTTTGCTACATTCACCATACCAAAATTTGAAAACGGTTTCTTTATTATTCAGATACTTCAAAAATTTCTCCTAAAATAATAAAAAAATACAAATCAACTATGACAAAAGGAATAATCTTAGCATCTAGACCAAAGATCGAAAGGGTGGAGGTTTCTTTAAAATAAAAATATCCTTGCATTTTCTCCTAGAAATAAGTATTTTTAAATTACAAGACTATTCTTAAGGCGGGTAAAAAAATGCCAATACGCGTAATTCTTATCGATGATGAACAGACGATTTTAGACGGAATGAAACAGTTGATCAATTGGTCTGAGCACGGGTTTCAATTAATAGGAACTTTTTCCAGCCCGTTGAAAGCGCTTGACTTTTCTTTGGCACATGCAATCGATATCGTGGTCACAGATGTAATGATGCCTGAACTAAATGGGATCGAATTATCGCGGCTATTAAAACAGCAACAACCTGAAACACAGATTCTTATCCTCTCTAGCTATGATGAATTTGATATGGTTAAAGATTCTTTCAAATATGGCGTCGCTGATTATCTTTTAAAGCCTCGATTGAGTCCTGATTTTTTTCTAAATTCCTTAATTGCCGTTTCACAAAAAATCAAAAAAAAGCCCAACAAAAGCCCAATCACCGATCGTTATGAGCAGATCTGCGAGAATCTTTCACAGCAGATTGCTGGACAAACTCGTCCATTGCTTGACCCTCTTCTTTTTGAACACACCTTGTTTTTTCTGGTATATACCGAAAATCGGCCATTCAGTTCAAAACAAGGCTCTAAACAAAAACAGTCGATCATCCATTCGTTGATGGATAGCGACGATTCATTTACTATTTATCCCTTTTCTACCTTTTCGGAAGAATCCGGCTATGTGATCAATACTGATTCCAAAGATACGCTTAGGAAGTTTGTTCAAAAGTTTCGTCAAGAAATTTTTCCAGGTGATTTTTTTGTTGTTTCTGACTCTTTTGCAATCCAAGATATCAATGAAATATTCCAAGAAATCAGAAATTGTACCAAAGGACAACGTTTCTATCATAAGGGAAAGAACCTTGCTTATCAGCATGAACTTCTTCCGTTATCAACCAACCACGAGCAGCAAGCAAGTAGCTATTTAACAAAAATCGTTCATAAAGACTACGCTTTAGCTGTCAAAGAACTTGAGGGTTTCTTCACGAAAATATTGGAACAGCCTATTGATCCAGCTTATTTGAAACATGAGGCAATCAATCGTTTCTATGCATTACTCAATGCTTTGGCTGACGAATATGTTGGGAATGAAGAACTTTCTTTGCTCAAGATCGCCCTTCCTTCTTTATTAGCCGATGCTGAGTACTTGGAAGATTTTTCTATTCTTGTCAAAGAAACACTTGAGAAACTCACCCACTTTTCTGCAAATGCAATAAAAGACAATTTCGATATCTTGACTTTGATCTACGAGTTCGTCCAGGAAAATTATGAGAAAGAAATCAATTTACAACTTCTATCCGAAAAATATCATTTTTCATATAGCTATCTTTCAGCTATCTTTACTGAAAAATTTGGCATCAACTTTTCAAAATATCTAAAAAAAGTCCGTATTAGTAAAGCCAAGCTCTTTTTAACGGAAACACGGCTTACTTTGACGGAAATCTGTGAGAAAGTCGGCTATACCGAACTGGGTTATTTCTCCAGAGTTTTTAAAGAAGAGACAGGAATGACACCTTCTCAATACCGTAAAGGAACTTTTGTAAAATGAGAAAAAAAATCAAAGAGCATGAACTCTTTACCAACCTTCTGTTCATTTTGTTCATCGGTCTTTTTCTGCAGGCCATCGTCATCTCTTTGTTTATTTATCATCGATCAAGGGATGCCTATATCCAGCTGTTCAATCAATCGAATGATGTGGTACTAAAAAAGATCCAATCTGAATTTGAAGGCTTGAATGATGCAATCGAGAATACATTAGCCGCTTTTGATTCCAACCCAGCTGTCGAAAGCTATTTTTCCAATGGTCCAGTCCAACATATGGAACAGCTTCAGCAGCTAAGAACGATCCAAAAAATGAATGACTCTCTTTCAAAAATCCATCCAATGATCGATTACGATGTGTTGATCTTTGGAGAAAACGGAAGAACTTTTGTCGGAAACGACATGCTCACTGCCGTATCTGCCGATTCTTTTTTTCAATCTGCGATTGCCCAGAGAGTGAATGAACGTGCTGCTGATACACAAATGCTTTTTGTACAATACGGATTGACTCTTCGCGATAAGAAAGCACCCAGCGTCTTCTTTGTCAAAAAACTGAAAAACACATTGAATCACATTTACGGATATGCTGTTTTATCGATCTCATCTCAGCAACTAGCGAATCTTTTTCAATCTGTAGTGAATCCTGAGATATCGAAGATCTCCTTCATGAACGAAGAACAGACGATCATCGCATCAAATGAAGAAAATAGAATTGGGAGCCGATCAATGATTTTCAAAAAACTAACAGTAGGCGAAACAACGATTTCAAATGGACAGCAGTTGACCCGTCTTCCCCTGTACCGCCAGGATTGTACATTACTCAGTCAAGTCGATCTTCATTCTTTGTCTAACCAAATGGGCGTGATTTTCCCCATTATTTTGTATAATATCGTGACACTTGCTTTTGCTGGCTCATTGGCATTTATGTATTTGGATCGACACACAAAATCGATCTACCGCTTGATTGATTCGCTAAACTGGCTAGAGGAAGATGGCTTAAAAGCTACTGTTCCTGTACAAGGAAGCCATGAAGTCCAATTGCTAGGGAATACGATCAATCAATTGCTAAGTAATGCGCAGCATCATTATGAACAGACCATCCAAGACGAAAAGAAGAAACGTTCGCTTGAAATCCAAACTATGCAAGCACAGATACAGCCCCATTTCATTTATAATACGCTGACTAGCTTGAAATTTTTGATTTGGCAGAAAAAAACAGATGAAGCAGTTCAGGGATCGACAGTTTCATTACTTTACTAAGAAGTACGATTGGAAAAAAAGAAGAAGTGATTCCAGTCAAGGAAGAAATCAAAAGCGTACAAAGTTACATTGATCTTTTGAGTATGCGATATGGCGAAAGAATCTCGGCTAAAATAATGATTCCTGATGAACTGCAGACATTATCTATGCCGAATATGATCCTTCAACCAATTATCGAAAACGCCTATCTTCATGCTTTTCACAATAAAACGCAAGGATTCATCACGGTGTACGGCAAAACAAAAAATCAGCTTCTTTTATTCGAAGTGATTGATAACGGCGATGGCTTCGATACTGAAAATACCAAACAAAAAAATGATCATTTCTCAGGAATCGGCATCAGTCATGTAGATGAGCGGATACGCCTAATGTATGGAGATGCATATGGCATAACGATCCAATCAGTGATTGGGACAGGAACGACTGTAACGATTTGTCTCCCGCTTCTTCCTAAAAATCAATCAGAATAAGAATAGCCAAGCGCTGATTAATTTATTTTAAGTTAAATCAATCAGTATTCTTGACTTTCATCTACGCGTCTATTCTACTGTCAATACTGGATAACAGCCCAATATTTGACTTTTTCCTCCGAGCATCTTGATTTCTTGGAGCGCATTCTCTACTAATGCCATTGGGCGGTCCAATAACAAATCGATTACGAAAAAATATTCTCCCAAGCTAGTTTTCAATGGTCGGGATTCAATCTTACTTAAGTTGATCTCCCGCCAGCCAAAAGCTGCCAGCATTTTATGAAGCATCCCTGGCCGATTAGCAGGCAGTGTCAAGATGACACTCATCTTTACTGGAACTGGCTGCTGGCTGGTCATCTTTCGGTCACCGACGATCCAAAAACGTGTCTGGTTCAACTCATTATCTTGGATATTCACAGCTAAGATCTCCAATCCAACATGCTGTGCTGTTTCTAATGAAGCAATCGCTGCTGCGTCTTCTTTCGGATGTTCTGCTACATACATTGCTGCAGCAGTTGTTGATTCTGTTGCTACTAAAGGAACATTAGGATAATGCGTTTCTAAAAACTGTTGTGATTGTGCTAGTGCTTGGGGATGAGAAAGGATTTTTGTAATCTTTGTTGCTGCATTGCCTAAAAGCTGCTGCTTGATAGGAAGAACGATTTCACTTTTAACTTCGACTTCTGGATGTTTGGAAAGAAGATCGATTGTGTGATGAACAGATCCTTCCAATGAATTCTCTACAGGAACGACAGCCAGATCCACCTGTTTGCGAAACAAAGCGCGCAAACAAGCAGGAATCGAAGCATACGCAGTCAATTGTTCTGTAGGAAATAGCTGGCAAGCCGCCTGATAAGTGAACGAACTTTCTGGCCCTAGATAGCTGACATTCATATGCTTTTGATCCTCTCTATAATGGTATCGATGATCTTTTCTGGTGTTTCATTGGTCGTGTTGATTCGAAGTGTCGCGCTCTCTTCATACCAGGAAAGTCGTTGTGCCAATAAGGCTTTTATTTCTTCTCTTGTTTTTCCAAGAGCTAACGGTCGAATAGACGTTTTATCTTGTTGGATACGATCGATTAGACAATCTGCTTCTGCCTCTAAGTAAAGAACAATTGGCTGTGTTTGTAAAAATTGCCGATTGGCAGCACATTGGACGATTCCTCCACCAGTCGCGATAATTTTATCTTCATTTGACAGCTTTCTTAAAACCTTTGACTCCACTTTTCGAAAGCTGTTTTCACCGTAATAGTGAAAATATTCGGCAATCGACAATTGGATATGTTCCTCAATCTTTGTATCTAAATCTACATACTCTTTTTGTAAACGTTGAGCTAACCCTTTACCGATCGTTGTTTTTCCAGCGCCCATGAAACCAATCAGCAAAATGCTAGCCATGAGCTTCTCCTCCTGACACAAGTTCTGCTAAATCATCGAAAAATGCCGGATAAGAGATTGAAACGGCTTCGGCTCCTTCTAGTTCGCAAGGTCCATCAGCTATCAAAGCAGCTACTTGCAGCATCATCCCGATTCGATGATCGCCTCTGCTAGAAACTTTTGCGCCATGCAGAGGTGTTGGTCCATGGATGATCAAACCATCTGCTGTTGCTTTTATCTTTGCTCCCATTTTTTGCAATTCTTCTGCCACCGCATCAATTCTGTTGGTTTCTTTTACTTTTAATTCTTCTGCGTCTTTAATGATCGTGATTCCTTCTGCTTGAGTAGCCACTAAAGCTAGAATTGGCAGTTCATCAATCAGACGCGGAATGATTTCTCCACCAATCGTCGCTTTCTTCAAATGACTCGTCTTGACACTTAAATCAGCCGATTGGTTCTGTTTATTGTGATTCGTCTGGGTAATCGCTGCGCCCATCTCCTCCAACACATCTAAGATACCTGTCCTTGTTGGATTGACCCCGACATTTTTTAACAACAGCTGGCTTTCCGGAACAAGAAGTCCTGCTGCTAGAAAGAAAGCAGCTGATGAAATATCACCTGGAACAGTGATCTGCTGACCGGTTAATTTTTGCGGTCCTGTCACCATGATTGTTTTATCTTCCACTGTGATCCTTCCACCAAATTGACGAATCATTTCTTCCGTATGGTTACGGGAACGTTCTTTCTCAACGATTACGGATGTACCTTCTGCTTGTAGTGCCGCAAACAGCAAAGCAGATTTGACCTGTGCACTAGCTACAGGCATATTGTATCGGATAGGTGATAAAGAGTGGGTTCCTGTCACAGTGATTGGTAAACACTGGTCATTTTCATTTCCTTGCAAGTCAGCACCCATCTCGCGTAAAGGCTCCATTACTCGCCCCATTGGACGTTTAGACAATGAAGCGTCACCGAACAGAGTCGTTGTAAAAGGCTGACCAGCCAAAATACCCATCAATAAACGACTCGTCGTACCGGAGTTTCCCATGTCGATGGGTTCAGTTGGTGGGACAAAGGAGTGGCTACCGCGACCATGAATCTTGATCACCTCTTCCTCTTCTTCGATTTCGACGCCTAATTGTTGGAAGGCATGTAAAGTACTCAGACAATCTTCTGCGCGCAAAAAATTTTGTATAGTCGTCGTTCCCTCAGCAATTGCTCCAAACATGATGCTGCGATGAGAAATCGATTTATCTGCTGGTATCCTAACAGTCCCTCTTAATCCATGTATTTGTTGTAATAATCGCATTTATCCAGCCTCCTATTTGATCCAGCAATGATAACTGGTATTAGACATAATGGTTCTTTTTGCTTGTAACAAATCCTGTTGATTTTTGAAACTGATTTGCAGTATCCCTAAAATATCTTCTCGCGTCTCTTGGATCTTCAAATTAATCAAAGAAACTCCCGCTTTTCCGATCAGTCCAGTTACTTCTGCAATAACGCCAGGCACATCTGGCACATCGATAAATAAATCAAAAAAGGCAGGGATTGCGCCTTGCTTATGGATAGGCAACTGGTCTCGACTTTCTTTTGCCCGATTGAAAAAAGAAAAGATTTCCGATTGGTTCTCAGTCATGATCCATTCTGCTATTTGTGTCATTTCTTGCTGCCAATCTGCCAATCGTTCCAATAATATCTGCTTATTGCTCAACAAAATATCTGTCCACATGACAGGATCCGAGGAAGCGATCCTAGTGATATCTCGAAAGCCTCCTGCTGCTAGTTGTTTGGCTCGCGGATATTCTTGATTGAATTGTTCTGCCTGATTGACTAAACCAGCTGCCAGAATATGTGGAAAATGACTTAGCATTCCTGTTATACGGTCATGTTCTCCTGCTGTAAGAGTCACATATTTTGCTTTGGTTCCGCAAAATAGTTCTTGCAGTTTTTCAACATCTTTTTTCGTCTTTTCCGAAGGTGTAAAGATGTAATAGGCATTTTCAAATAGTTTAGCATCTGCTGCCTGTATACCTGATTTGTGAGAACCAGCCATTGGATGTCCACCGACAAACCGAAGATTTTTCTGCTCAGCGGATGTCACGACTTGCTGCTTCGTACTGCTGACATCCGTAATGATGACGTGATCAGACAAGTTGATTCTTTCAAGGACATCAAGATAAGCTAAGGTTGTACGGACGGGAACGGCTAATAAGATAACGTCTGCTTGTTCTGCACCTGTTTCAAAATCATTTGCAACGTAATCAACGATCTGCTGTTCTACTGCTTGCTCACGGGTTTTTGACTGACTATCCCAACCAACTACTATCAGTTCTGGATTGGTCTGACGAATACAAAGTGCCATAGAAGCACCAATCAGTCCAAGCCCCACGATAAAAACATGTTGTGCCATCTTATTTGCCCCCTTTTTAGTAATGTTTCAAGTAGTCACGGTACTCCTTCACTGCAGCTTTCAACTCAACAAGCGAATCACTTGGGAATTTTGACAATAGCTCTGTCGCTACAACAGTGGCTACAACATTTTCCGCAACGACACTAGCTGCAGGAACTGCTGTACTATCCGAACGTTCTACACTTGCTTTGTAAGGTTCTTTTGTATCGATATCAACACTTTGAAGTGGCTTGTACAATGTAGGGATGGGTTTCATGACCCCGCGGATAATAAGTGGTTCGCCATTGGTCATTCCGCCTTCGAAGCCGCCTAGATTATTGCTACGTCGGAAGTAGCCTCGTTCTTCTTCCCATAAGATCTCATCCATCACTTCTGATCCTGGTAATGATCCAGCAGTGAATCCGACCCCAAATTCAACTCCTTTAAAGGCATTGATACTAACCACAGCTTGCGCGATTTTGGCATCTAGCTTCGTGTCCCATTGTACATAGCTTCCTAATCCAGCTGGAACGCCTCCAACGAGCACTTCTACAATTCCTCCGATCGTGTCTCCATTTTTCTTTGTCTGATCGATCAGTTCTTTTATTCTTTGCTCGACTGCTGAATCAACAACCCGTACTTCTGATGCTTCAGAAATTTCTTTGATTTCTTGAATGGAGATATTTCCAGGTATTTCTGCTTGGATTCCACCAAGACAAATCACGTGTCCGGCTACGATGATGTCAAGTTCTTCCAGAATTTTCTTGGCAATTGCGCCGATTGCTACACGCATGGTCGTCTCTCTTGCAGAGGACCGTTCAAGCACATTCCGAAGATCTCGATGATGGTATTTCATACCGCCTACCAAATCCGCGTGTCCTGGACGCGGACGTGCAACTCGCCGCAGTGATCGGTCTTTTTCAGGTACTTCTGCTACAGACATGACAGTTGTCCAATTTTTCCAATCTTTATTTTCTACCACTAAAGTGACAGGTGAACCAATTGTTTTGCCGTGACGGATGCCAGACGTGATCCGAACACGGTCTTTTTCGATCTTCATCCTTCCTCCTCTGCCGTAACCAGTTTGTCTGCGAGCGAGTTCGTAATTGATTTCTTCTTCTGATAGAGGTAACCCTGCTGGTAGTCCTTCAATAATCGCTGTTAATTCTGGTCCATGGGATTCTCCCGCAGTCATATAACGCATCTTACAGTCCTCCTAAGTAATCTTTGAATGTCTCTGTGGGAACAGGTACGATTTTTGCTTGCCCAATCTTTTCTAGCAAGATGATATTCAATTTGCTTCCTCTTGCTTTCTTATCATGGGTTATCGCGTGGAATAATTCCTCTGGATGACTTAGATCGTAAGTAATCGGCAGGTGGAATTTTTGGAGTATCCTTTCTAATGCAGCTGTCGATCCAGTTGGAGACAAGCCGATTTTTTCTGCATGAGAAGTGATGGCTACCATTCCAATAGCTACTCCTTCTCCATGACTGACTACCCCATATCCTGCTGTATTTTCAATTGCATGGCCAATTGTGTGACCAAAATTTAAAATAAGTCGATTTCCTTGGTCAAAGACATCTTCTTCCACTACTTTTTGCTTGATTTTCAACGTAGCAGTGATGATTGGAACAGCATGCTCTAAAAGATCTTTTTCGTCTTTCAGCTCATTCAGCTGTTGCCAAAGCATTGCATCTGCTATAGCTGCTGATTTGATGATTTCAGCGATCCCTTCTCGTAAACGACGTACCGGCAAAGTCTTTAGAACCTCAGGATCAATCAATACGCCAGCTGGCTGGCTAAATGTTCCGACAAGGTTCTTCGCTTTGTTTGTATTGACTGCTGTCTTCCCACCGATACTAGAATCTACTTGTGCAAGTAGCGTAGTCGGAAGTTGAACAAAATGGATCCCACGCATGAACGTTGAGGCCACGAATGCGGCTAGATCACCCACCATTCCTCCACCAAGTGCAAGTATTCCATCGCTGCGGGTAAAATCATTATCTGCCAAAAAATCGTATAACTCAGCTGCTTGTTCCAAAGATTTACTGGTCTCACCCGCCGGTACGATTGAAAGGACTGGTTCAAAATCAGCTTGTCTCAATTGGAACATGATTTTTTCCGCATACAGTGGAGCAACGTTGGTATCAGTGATTACAGCTACTTTTTGAGGCTTCCAAATCGTTTGAAGCCATGATCCAGCCTGTTCTAGTGCACCTTCTTCAATATGAATATCGTATTTCTGGTTATCAACATGTACAGTAAGCATTCGTTTCACTTCTTTCTTTTAAAAAGCTGGCATTAATCGAGTGTTTGGATCTTTTCCATTGCTTCTTTCATGATCGTCACTTCTTTCATCATGCGTGAGTAAGTCTTTTCATTCAACGATTGGGGACCGTCTGACCAAGCATTTGCAGGATCAGGATGAATCTCTACGATCATGCCATCTGCCCCGCTTGCCACACCCGCACGGGCCATTGGTGGTACAAGATCCCAAATACCTGTACCATGACTTGGATCAACGATCACAGGGAAATGAGTTAATTTTTTCATCAATGGGACAGCACTTAAATCAAACGTATTACGTGTAGCTGTCTCGTAAGTCCGAATCCCACGTTCGATAAAAATGACAGGAGATTTGTCTTCGACTGCAATGTATTCTGCAGCATTAAGCCATTCATTGATCGTACCAGAAATCCCACGTTTCAATCCAACAGGTTTACCTATTTTGCCGACAGCAGATAGCAGTTTGAAATTTTGCATATTACGTGCGCCAATCTGTAGGATATCGCTGTACTCAGCCACCATGTCGATATGTCCTTCATCCATCACTTCAGTAATCACTTTCATTCCAAATTCATCAGCCGCTTGACGGATGTATTTCAATCCTTCTTCTTCTAAACCTTGGAAAGCATATGGAGAAGTACGTGGTTTGAAGGCACCACCTCGCAGAATTTTTGCGCCCCCGGCTTTAGCCATCCGCGCACATTCTCTGATTTGGTCTAATCCTTCGATAGAACAAGGACCAGCCATCGTCACAAAACTGCCGTCACCGATTTTTACTCCGTCTACATCCACGACTGTATTGCCAGGATGGAATTCTCGAGAAGTCAATTTGTATGTGTTCAAAATACGCACAGCATTTTCTACTCCTTCGTAGCGTGTAAATGCTCCTTCTTGTAAACTTCGCGTATCACCTTTTAGTCCAATCACTACTCGTTCTGTTCCTTGATCGATTGAGACTTTGAATCCTTCTTTTTCGATATGATCGACGACTTTTTTTACTTGTTCTTCCGTTGCTTCTTTTTTCATAATTACTATCATTGTTTTTCCCGCTTTCTTTTGTTTACTTATCTATCTTGGCTGATTTTCTCTACTTTTTCAAGGTGGTTTTACATAAATTCCGACTAAACGACCGTGTCCTATTGTTCTCATTTTCGCTCCTTCTTTCCTACTTATGAACCGGATAATCAACAAAAAAAGATGTCCCTGTAGGAAATTGCCTCTACAGTGAACATCTTCAACGAGCCTTAAAAAGCGCTGCAAAAATATAAAATAGCCACTATAGATGAATTTCTCTACGTGGCTGTAAGTCGTGTTTAAAAATCTTTAGCCATCATAGATACAAACTTGGTTTGTTTGTACCCACGAAGTCATGAATACAAACCTATCTAAAATAGCTAAAGTAATACGTATTCAGTTTTGTAAGTTTTCTAGATTTCATAAAAAATCGCTCCAAACTGATGTAAGAATTGTACCTAGTATAGACATAAAAAAATCGACTGTCAATCATTTTTGTGAAACTTTTTTTAATTTTCTGATAGTTAACTTTATTTTTCAGAAAAATAACAATTGGTTTCATTGAAGAAAATAGTCATGAACAAAAGATTCTGAGAACTTTTTTGCTCGCTTGTTCATGACGTATCTTGTTCATGACGTATAGAATAAAGCAGCTTTGTCTTGTAAACTCTGTTTTTCAAATAATAATCTAAAGATCGCTACTGGATAATAAAGCTGATTTCATGGTCCTCTTCGCCGCTGATGCGATAAGGTGACTCAACATCCGCTCCCCAGCTATTGATACCCCCGACTCCTCTTACTTTTGCAAAAATCGTAAGAACCGTTCGTCTTTCTGGCGGTAGTTCTTCTATATGTGTCGCCTGTTCCAGTTCTTCTGCTTTGAATGGTAAAGCGGAAAAAGCAAATGGCGTATCCTGCTGTTCAAATCGCAACGAAAAGTCTTCTTGATCTTTGTCCGTATTATCCAATGTTTGATTTCTTGTCAGTTCTATCCATTTCGTTTCCATATGCATACCGCATTCTTGGGGAACAAGATATGGAGGGATAGGGAGTCCTTCCACTTTATAAATACCTTCGATACCACCAGCCAGCCGATCCGGATATGTTTCCCCTGATAAACCCTCATACTCAAAGAATTTTGCTTTTGTTGGCATAATGAACCTTATACCCAATGCTGGTAATTCCGGCAACCCTTTTTGTCCAACATAATGCATTTTAACAAGCATTTTACCCTCTCCAGCAATTTGGTAGGAAATTGTCACTTGTGTTTTTGGTACTGTGTTGATTTCCAGTGTAAAAATGATTTCAACTGTTCCAGCGTATTCATTACTTGAATATTGATTATTTACTGGAGCAATCGGCAAATCGATCTTTTTATTGTCCACCAGTACTTCTATTTCTTTGACTTTTGGATACAATCCGGCTCCTAACCACATACCAGATTTAAATCCAAATCCGCTACCTCTGTCATTATCGGTCGTTGCCCGCCAAAAAACTGGAAGTGTTTCCCGGTATAGCCATTCTTTTCCGTTTTTATTGAGCGATTCTAGTCCGCCTCTTGTATAAGAAAAAATATAATGCGTATTCCCCGATTTGACACCTAATGTACAGTCGCCGAAGACGATTGCAACTTTTTCTGTCTCCATATGACTTTTATTTACTGTATTTTTCATAATAATATCTTACCTCCTGCATGGCGGGTTTTTCTTGTCCATCTGCAAAAACGATTCCATTCCCTGAGAATTCATAGTCACTTGGTTTATCGTCAAAGTCACCGCCATAGCGCATCACTTCTCTACCAGTGATTGGATCAGTCACTTGGATCGCCTGATCTTTAAAATCCCATATATAGCCTCCTTGGTACATTTCATAACGATCAAGCAACGTCATGTAAGAATCCATTCCACCTAACGAATTCCCCATGTCATGCATGTATTCACATAAGATGAACGGTTTTTCCGCTTTATTTTCAAGGTAGTCAACGATCTCTTCTGGTGGCGCATACATGCAGCTTTTTACATCTGAAATCGAATCTTCGAATGCTGGATTTGGAAAATTCCCTTCATAATGAACAAGTCGATCCGGGTCTACTTTTTTGAAGTAATCGTTCATTTGTCGAATGTTTTCTTCCGCATAGGATTCATTTCCAAGAGACCAAAAAAGAATGCTTGGATGGTTTTTTAATGTTTCGAAATTCGTTTTTGCCCGATCAAGAACAGCAGATTGCCACTGAGGTACTGCACCTGGCACGTTGTAAGAAGGCTCAAATGCACCCATTTTTTGCCATGAGCCATGGGATTCGAGGTTCGTTTCCGCCATCACGTGGATACCTGCTTGGTCGCATAAATAATACCAAGTGATCTGGTTGGGGTAATGAGATGTCCGTACGCCGTTGATCTTTGCATTTTTTATGATAGCCAAATCTTTTTCCATATCTTCTATAGTGATGGCGCGTCCTTTTTTTGGATGCCACTCATGTCGATTTACCCCGTTGATGATCATCCGTTTTCCATTGAAGTATATGATTTTATCTTTGATTTCGATTTTACGAAAACCGAAGGAATAGTTAATATACTCCGTTACTCTTTTTTCTTCGTCTATCGTCTCCAATTCAAGCTTATATAAATTGGGCTGAAAATGCCCCCACAATGCCACGTTTTCAAATCCATCGATCCGAATCGTCATTTGTTCTTTTAACGGATATTGCTGTTGATAGATTTCCTTCCCCTCAGGATCTAGTATCGCTACATTCAGCTGACTGTTTTTGGCTACTTGCTCAAAAGACAAATCTACTTCAAGTTTACCATTTTGACATTTGTCATCTAAGCGAGGTTTGATCCAAAGATCTTCTAAATGGTTTTGTCCTCGAGCAACTAAGAAGACCTCTCTGAAGATCCCAAAAAATCGGAAAAAGTCCTGATCTTCCAAGAATGCAGCTGTACTTCTTTTGTAAACCTCCACAGCTAGAATATTTTCTTCTTCCAAATAAGGTGTTAAATCAAATTCAGACGGAGTGAACGAATCTTCGGCATAGCCGATAAAATGACCATTCAACCAAAGGAACATTGCTTGTTCTACACCAGCAAAATGTATCGAGATTTGTTTTCCCTTTAGACCTTCTTCTAATCGAAAAGTCGTCAAATAGGACCCCACCGGATTGTCTTTAGCAGCTGAAAATATCCCTTCCGCCTCTTTCTCAGGGCTTGTCGTGAAAGGGGGACGGCGAAATACATGTCCCTCCCACGGATACATCGTATTGATGTAATGGATCTTGTCATAATTTGCTAATTCAATATGACTAGGAACAGTGATTTCATCAAAAGAACAGGCATCAAAATCTTTTTTATAAAATGTTTTTGGACGTACCGAAGGATTTGGCGAATAACAAAAACGCCATGTTCCATTTAAAGACTGTTTAAGGGATGATGTGGTTTCTACTTCTTCCCTTGTTGCATAGCAAACATGATCACTATGCGCATTTGATTGGTTCACTCTAAAAACTTGTGGATCATCTAACCATTTTATATTTGCTTTCATACTTTTTTCCTTCTCTCTCATAACTTTTTGAAATGAAGCAGCTCTGTTTGGAAATCACCTTGAAAATCAGGGAAGTAAAGTCCGACTGTCATCAATTCGGCCCCCGAAAATAGCCGCTTCGAGGTCTGTTCCTGATAAAGTGCCTCATCATCTAACCCCAACAGATATACTTCATGGAACGTTGGTTGAGCTGAAGCTAGTATCCTCCCTAAAAACACAATAGCTTCATCTTGTTTAGGAGACACAAACATCCATGCGACAATATTTTCTTCAAAAGGACTCGCCAAACGATAATAATGGCCGTACTGGATCACGGGACGAATCGTTTGATAGGATATAATTTGTTCTTTGACTTGCTTTTTTTCTTCAGGAGACAGCTTTGTCAAATCCAGTTCATAACCAAAAACAGCGCTCATAGCTGTTTCTCCTCTTGTTTTCAACGAAGTAGATCTGCCAGTCTGATGATTTGGTACAGCTGATACATGAGCCGTGATGGACGAAATCGGATAAGCAAGACTTGTTCCATATTGGATTTTCATACGCTCCACTGCATCCGTGTTATCACTTGTCCATGACTGCGGCATATAATAAATAAAACCAGCATCAAACCGCCCACCTCCACCAGAACAGCCTTCCCATAAGATTTCCGGATAATCAGCTGTCAAATGTTCGAGTAGTTCATAAAGCCCAAGCATATAACGATGCGCTACTTCTCCTTGTCTAAGTGGGTCAAGGGTAATCGAATAGATATCTGAAAGCGAACGATTCATATCCCATTTGATGTAGTCAAGAGGAATCGTGTCTAAAATCTTTCTCATTTGTTTCTCAATCGTCTGCCGAACATCTAACCTTGTAAAATCCAGTACATGTTGTGATCTGGAAGCAGAAGGCATTCTACCTGGCACCTGCATAAGAAAATCAGGATGTGTTCGATACAGTTCAGAATCAATGGAGATCATTTCTGGTTCAAACCATAAACCAAATTTCAATCCTTTGCTATGAGCATAATCTGCTATTTCACGTAATCCATTTGTCAACTTGCCTTTATACTCGAACCAGTCTCCTAATGAAGAATTGTCCGCATCTCTTTTTCCAAACCAGCCATCATCTAATACGAACATTTCGATGCCTAGCTCCTTTGCTTCATCAATGATCGCCTTGATTTTTTCACTATTGAAGTCAAAGTAAGTGGCTTCCCAGTTATTGACAAGAATCGGCCGTTCAGCAAATTGATGACGACCTCTTGCGATTCTTTCACGTAGCAACTCATGGTGGATCTGACTCATTTTGTTCAATCCCTGACTTGAGTAAGAAAGGATCATTTCAGGTGTTTGAAAAGACTGATTTGCATTCAATTCCCACGAAAAACAATGGCTGTTGATCCCACCGACGACTCTCAATTGATTGATCTGATCTTTTTCAAGTTCGAAAGAATGGTTGCCGGAATAAACAAATTGAAGTCCAATCGCTTCTCCAGTATTTTCTGTCGTATGATGATGAACTAAAGCAATAAAGTTATTCATATGGTGACTGCTCGTTCCTCGACGGCTTTCAAATACTTTTGTTCCAGATAAAAGAGATTGCCGTGAGATCTGTCTTTCATTGACATGTGCTCCTGGCAAAGCAATGACTTCATCAAATCGCCTAGTATGGGCAAAATCTAACTGGAAACTAGCTGCTTTTTCTAGTTTGATTGTTTCTCTAGTTTCATTTCTTATCTTTACAGATCGTGTGATCACTGCTCTATCACTAAATATGGTATAGAACAAATCGAAATAAATCGCTGTTTCTCTATCCTTAAGTGAAATCACCAACGTTTGTGCCTCTGACTTGTCTAGCACATAAGTTTGAGGCAAGCCTTCGATGTCTGGCTTCCCATCTGTAATATAATGACTATCATATCTCAGATCCAGTAAGTCTGACCCATTCTTGCGCTGAATGATCGATGCGGGCGTTCGAAAGTCCATGCTGCCATGAGAAGAGTATTCTTGTGGTAGTGTATCTTTCGACAGAGACCGGTCAGGATTTAAGGGAATATTTCCTGAAAATCCACGATCTCTTCGGGGATAATTTTTATTGTCTTTGTACTGCTTGACTGGTTTGCCAAAATAAATATGCGCCAATACATTGCTCTCTTCTATCTTTATCAGATAAGAAAGAAATGTATTTCGTAAATGGAATACTCGGCTCTTTTCATCAAATAAGATGAAATTTTTTTCTGTTTTTTTATGGGTAATATCCATCATTTCACTCCCACCAAAACGGAAACCGTTTACTTTTTTTATAATTCCTGTATACTGTTTACTAAACAATTTTGTCAATAGAAATTTTTTGTTTTTTTGAGGAGTGTGTAAAAATGGTTGGAATTAGAGATGTCGCACGAAAGGCAAATGTCTCTCCTGCTACAGTTTCCCGCGTGTTGAATAACGATCAGACGATCCATGTGGCTCAGGCTACTCGGCAACGAATAGTAGAGGCAGCAGCTGCGTTGGATTATGATATCAGTACTCGAAAATATATCAAAAAGAGAATGCCTTCGATTGGTGTGATCTCTACGATCGGCAAAGCGAGCGAAGAACATGATATCTATTACAAACATTTGCGAGTAGGGATGGAAGAAGAAGCTCGACGTCTGCATTTAGGGATGAATCGAATCTATAATCTATCTGATAATCCTAAACAATGGGAAGATCTAGATCAGTTAGGTGCGGTGATCGTTGTTGGGACCGTTACGAAAGAATCGATTACCGCCTTATTAAAACAAAACATGCAAATAGTCGTCGTGGATAACCCTGACATCCAGCAAGAGGTCGATATGATTTATGCAGATCTTGAACGGATGACTAAAACCGTACTGGAATTGTTCTTAGAAAATGGCCATAAAAGAATAGCCTATATCGGGGGGTATAAAGTCGATATGGATGAACTGGGTGGGAAGCAGATTTCTATAAACGAAAAGAGAATGCGTGCCTATCAGCATTTTATGATCGATCATCACTTAGAAAAATATATGTCTTATCGTCTAGGTGGCTGGACAGAAAAACAAGGTGAGGGACTTGCGACTGATCTATTAGAAAATGAATCCCCTCTTCCTACTGCCATTCTTGTAGGGAGCGATCCAATGGCAATCGGTGTCTATCGGGCATTGAAACAAAAAAATATCCAAATTGGAGAAGAGATTGTTGTAGCAAGCTTTGATAATATCGAGACAATCGCAAACCTCTCCCCTGGCTTGACCAGTGTCCAAATCAATGCGAAATCAATTGGGCAAGCAGCTGTTCGAATGGCATTGGAGCGAATTGACGGAATACGGGACGAACCAATCATTTTGACTTATCCTGCACGATTGATTGTTCGGGAAAGTTTTATCCCAAGAACAAAAAGGTATTAAAAGAGAGGTTGTAAAAAGCCGCTTCGTTTCTTCATACTCAAAACTAAACGGCTTTTTCACAACCTCTTACTTATACTTATTCACAAAATCCAATGTCTGCTGGTAACAATTTTGCGATTCTTTTAGCGTGTAATCAAATTGGTATTCATGGGTAATCTCTTTTTTTGTATCTGTATAAAACAAGGATTGCACGGGTACCTTTAATTCTGTCAACCGATTTTCTAATGCTTGACCTTGCTCTTGGAAGGAGTAAGCATTTCCGTCAGTTATATACGTTGGCGGAAATTCCTTAGAAACATGGTCAGCCACACTAGCTTCTTTCAGTTGCTCGCTCGTTTTCCAATCTTTTGTTCCAATCAACGACCATGCAACGGTTTTGACGAAGAACTTCATAAATCGATCATCCGAATGTTGCTGTGCTGTTAGCTTTAAATCAACGGGTCCACAATAAGAAATGGTTCCTTTCAAACTATCTTTTGGAAGTACCTGTTTGATTTTCATCTGTTTGGCATACGCTTCATTTGTTTGTAGAGCTGCATATTGCAAAGCGATTTGTGCACCTGCACTATCGCCGCCAAAAAATAGTTGTTCCATGTCTAGCAGTTTGTCGTCGCCTTCAGCTAATAAATCTTTGACCAGCTCATTCACTTGAAGAACTTGATTAGGGTATTCTGAATCAGGCGCTAATTCATAATTCATCGCAACCACTGCGATGTTGGCATCTGATACTAATTTTGTCGCAAATTCCTTGACACCTGATTTATCTCCGCCGACGAACCCTCCACCATGTACCCAAAACAGAACAGGAACAGGTCCCTTGCTGTTTTTTGGATAGTAGATATCATACGTATTCTCTTTATAGTTGGACTCGTACGTCAAATCTGTTTTTTTCGCCACGTTTTTTTCTGCTTGATTGAACGTTTTCTGATCGGTGATTTGAACAGTATTTGAAAACATATGGTTGATCAAGAATGCTCCGGGTCTGGGGGAAAGCTGGAAGGCAAGAAAGATTGCAAACGCGATTCCAAGAATGATTCCGAAGAACCATCCGATAAATTTAAGAATTTTCTTTTTCATAAGTCTCCCTCAGAAATTAATATTAAGCATTCTGATTATACCATAGTGTTCTTTCCTAGCAAGCTCTCCTGCATGATTTAATTGTTCCCCCAAACTTCTTCTGCAATGCTTTTGACAAAAGCAATCTTTTCCCATTGTTCTTCTTCAGACAAAATATTTCCTTCTTCTGTTGAAGCAAATCCGCATTGAGGACTTAAGCACAAACGATCCAAAGGCAGATATCGTGTCGCTTCGTAGATCCGGTCAATCACTTGCTGGCGCTCTTCCAGTTCACCACTTTTCGTTGTGATCAAGCCTAATACAACTAATTTATCTTCGGAAACTTTCGCTAAAGGTGCAAAACTCCCAGCACGTTCACTATCGTATTCTAAATAATAGGCACGGACATTTTCTTGAGTAAATAATGGATCTGCTACGTCGTCATAGCCCCCCGATGCTGCCCAAGTAGAATGATAATTCCCGCGACAGACATGTGTATTGAGTGTTAAATCATCCGGCTGGTCAGCTAAGACTGCATTGTTGATCGTTAAATAAAGATTTGCTAGTTCCCGACGAACTTCTTTTTCATCTTTTCCCTCATCCATCGCAAACCCTTTAGGAAGTGGTGCAACTAATACTCCCCATGTACAATCATCTAGCTGGATCGTCCGCGCACCTGCTTCATATAAGTCGTCGATCACTTGACGATAAGCTGCGATGATATCTTTGATCAATGTTTGATTGTCTTCATAGACTTTTCGAACATGGGGTAATATATCCGGACGAAGTAGTTCCACTAAAATTTGAGCTGGAGCAGGAATTGTCTGTTTCACTTCGATGCCTTGACTTGTATGTGCCTGAGTGAATTTAAAATGTTCGACGAAAGGGTGGTTCGTACCAGAAATTTTCCCCGTCACAATCACTGTACCAGGACGTGTCTCTTCTCCATGAAAGAAATAGCCATGTTCAGGCACATAAAATTCCACGCCATTCAACCCATAAAAGAAGTCCAAGTGCCACCAGCTGCGACGGAACTCTCCATCAGTAACAGCTTTCAAACCAGCTCCTTCTTGTTTTTTTATCAATTCGATGATTGTTTCATCTTCTACTTTTCGAAGTTCTTCTTGTGTGATTTCCCCATCAGTAAAACGAGTCCTTGCCTCTTTCAATTTTTCAGGACGTAAAAAGCTCCCAACGATGTCATAGCGAAATGGTGATGTTGTTCGAATTGTCATAAAAAATCTCCTCCAATAATCATGTTTTAACAAAGCGTAAGAAGTTTTTCAAAAAAAGAAAAAGTACCCGCCTCTTTTGCCGTTGAACGACAAAAGGGACGAATACTTCGTGTTACCACCCTTATTTGCATTATTCTCACAAATAATGCCTCATCGGTACAGATTGTATACCCGGCGAGTTATCGGTCGCTTTACCGTTTAGATTGCGTGAACAATCAAAAAAACTCAGAGCTCATCTTCACTGACCAAACAATCCTTGCTCTCACCTACCAAGGTCTCTGTACTTATTTCCGATCAGCTACTCTTCTCTTCAACGCTTCATTATTTGCTAATTAATATCCCACTTTCGTTTCATTTTGTCAATCTTTTTTTAATAAAAAAATCGAGCGATTTCTCTCTCATTTCATTTTCATCCATTCAATCCACTTATCCTAAATATTTCTTTCCTATTTTTTCATTTCCATCCATGCATGATAATATTCAATTCTGATATTGTTTTCGTCCGTATTGGTCAATAGATATTGTCCGATTACTTCTCCTGTTTCCCACCCTTTTTCATGCATTGTTTCTCTGACTTCTAAGATATTATTACGTTCCTCATGGTTCATCTCAGATTTCAATAAAAACCGGCGATAAATAGTCGTATCTTTTTTCTTCCAAATCACATCTTGGGAAAATAAATGTATCTCACTGGGGTCGATAAAAAAGCCGTACATCGTTTGCGAACTGGAAGCTGGCATACTCATCATTCCAAAACTCGAATAGTTCGGTAGAAATTGTTTTATTTCCACAATATCCTCAAATTCCGTTGAGATCATACAGTCAAAAGGGATCTCTTCTATAGGAAATTCTTCCTCGTTTGTATCGATCATCAATTTCAACTGTTTTTTTCGCGCCCTTATCTCTTTCTGTTTTTGTTTCATTATCAATAGTTCTTTATGGATTCTTTTTTCTGTTTCATCAAGTGTCTCATATAACTCCGTCAGCGTTTTACCATATAAATTCTTCATCTGCTTGATCGGTATATCTAATTTTCTATAAAAAACAATATCATAAAGCATAAAGATATCGTCGATATCAAACAAGCGGTAATCATTCTCTTCCTGTCTGCTTGACTGGATCAGTCCCTGTTCATCCCAATAGCGAATCGTTGATTTTGGCAAATCAAACAGTTCCGATACTTGGCAGATCGTGTACATTTTTTTCATTTTTTCTCACCTCTTTTCCAGTTTATTCTTTTTTCTATTGACCTTCAAGCTACTTGAAGGTATAGAATCGAAAAGTATCAGGAAAAAGGAGGAATAATATGACTATCTTAAAAAAATTCTTACAGCAAAACAAAGGACTCGCTCTCCTTACCTTTGTGATGATCTGTTTACAAATCGCCGGTACATTAGGTGTACCAAAATTAGTAGCCAAACTGATCGACACAGGTATAGCAAGTGGCGAAGCCTCTGTTATCAAGAAAATCGGCGTTGAAATGCTACTTGTAGCATTTCTAGGAACAATCGCTGCAGTTGCCTCTAGTTACTTTTCAGCATTGGCATCCGCTCGGTTTGGTTTCCAGACACGGGAGAAATATTTCCGTAAATTCCAACAACTGTCAATGAAGGATATCAGCCGTTTCAGTTCTGGATCTCTTTTAACAAGAATGACGAATGATGTCGATAATGTCCAGCAAATGATTGTTTTATTTTGCCAAATGATTTTACCAGCACCAGTTATTTGCTTTTTCACCATCCTCATGATGTTTCGTTATTCTCTATTGCTTACATGGGTTACATTATTCTCTGTTGTTTTTTACGTATGGATCGTTTACCGACTGATGAAACTAGGAACGCCTTTATCTTTGAGTATCCAACCAAAAATGGATCGGATCACCATCACATTGAGAGAATTCTTTACGGGGATCAATATGATCCGTGCCTTTGATAATCAATCATATGAAGAAAAGCGAACGAATCAGACCTTTGCAGATTATGCTAGTCAAATGATCAAAGTGAACCGAATCTTTGCTTGGGTCACTCCAATTGCTTTTTTACTCATGGGAATCGTTTATGCTTCTATTTTGTGGTTTGGCGGAAATCTTGTGGCAGACGGGACGTTACAGATCGGGGTCGTGACCGCGGTAGTGGAATACTCTATGCTGACACTTGCTTATTTGATGATTGCAGCCATGGTACTGGTCATTATCCCTAAATCATTCGCCTCTTTACGACGGATAGAAGAAATACTCGAAGCAGAGATCGAAATTAAAGAAGAGACGATCCAAACAGTTGCTAAACCATCCTTTGATCAGACAAATGCAGCTGCTTTTGAACATGTCACATTCAAATATACTGAAACTTCTGATCCAGTTCTAGAAGATATTGATTTTACAATACCTAAAGGAAAAACAACGGCGATCGTTGGTGGGACCGGATCTGGAAAAAGTAGTTTAGCAAAACTTCTCTTGAGACTAAGTGATCCTACGGTAGGAAAAGTGACCCTTGGTGGTATTCCTCTTACTCAAATGACGCAGGAACAGATCCGCTCCCACATCAGTTATGTCCCTCAAAAAGCCTTCTTATTCAGCGGTGCGATCTTAAGCAACTTGCAGATGGGAAATGAACATGCTTCACCAGAAGAATTGGCTAAAGCGATCAAGGTCGCCCAATTAGAAGAACTAGTGGACACTCTTCCTTATGGATTAGATAGCTTTGTTGCTCAAGGTGGTTCTAATTACTCTGGCGGACAGAAACAGCGGATATGCATTGCTCGAGCATTGATCAAACCAGCAGAAATCTATATATTCGATGATAGTTTTTCCGCTTTAGATTATAAGACAGACGCAGCATTAAGGGCAGCACTCCATAAACACATGTCGGAGAAAACTCTCGTGATTGTTGCTCAACGGCTCAGTACGATCCAACAAGCAGATAACATCATTGTTTTAGATGAAGGAAAAATCGTAGGACAAGGTACTCATGAAGAACTATTGTCTAATTGTCAAACATATCAAGAGTTTGCCAAATCACAAGGAATATAGAAAGAAGGGATTCGATGGAAAAGAAAAAAACGTTGAACACACACGCTTTGATACGTTTTTGGAAAATGATCAAACCTGAACATAAATATTTTTACGGATTGTTTCTATGCAGTTTATTGGGCAACCTATTAGTTGTAGCCATGCCCCTGATCATGGGAATTGGGATTGATGATTTGTTGTCGCAAATAAGAAAAACAGGTATTGGACAGCTTACTTTCAGTGATATCAAACAGGCATTGCTGTTCCCTGTCTTATTGCTGATCGGCTGTTCAGTCCTAAGCAGTGTTGCTTCATTTATCCAAGAACGTACAATGGCAGCATTAAGCGAAAAGATCACATTGAGGGTACGAAAAGAAATCACAAAAAAATTCAAAACATTGCCGATGTCGTTTTTTGATAATCATCAAGTCGGCGACATCATCAGTCGGACGACTACCGGACTCAATCAGCTTTCTCAAGTGTTATTGACAGGTATCAATCAATTTTTCACTTCTGTGGTAACAATAGTTGCTGCTGGTCTAATGCTGTTTTATATCGAAAGCAAGCTTACTTTGCTCGTCTTATTACTGATCGTCGGAAGTTCAATTGTTACAACTAAAATTGCGAATAAAAACAAACAGATTTCTGAACAAAACCAATATGAACTAGGTGTCTTGAATAATCGGATGGAAGAAATCTTAGCTGGTAATCTAGTAGTCAAAACATTCAATCAGCAAGCTCGTGCAGAGGCTTCTATACATGAAGTAAACAAAAAACAATACAATGCTTTTAAACGTGCTCAATTTATGAACTTTGCCATCTATCCGGCAATCCGTTTCATCAATCAACTTGCCTTCATCATAAGTGCGGTATTCGGTGCTATACTCGTTCTTTCTGGCGGTGTGACGATTGGCTTCTTACAAGCTTACCTTCAGTACATCAATCAGATCTCTGAACCAATTTCCACTGCTTCTTATGTGATCAACTCGATCCAATCCGCAATGGCTGCAATCGAAAGGATCTTTGAAATATTAGATGAAACAGATGAAATTCCGGACCTACCAGAAGCAAAACTTTTGGAAGAACCGAAAGGAAAAATAGCTTTCAAAAATGTACAATTTGGTTACACATCAGATAAAATATTGATGAATCAAGTTGATTTTTCAGTAAAACCAAAACAAACTGTGGCGATTGTTGGCCCAACTGGTGCAGGAAAAACGACTTTAGTTAATCTGCTGATGCGTTTTTATGAACTGAATAAAGGAAAGATCGAATTTGACGGCTGCGATATTACTAAGCTTTCGCGTGGAGAACTACGCCGTTCTTTTGGGATGGTCTTACAAAATACCTGGCTGTTTGAAGGAACAGTGGCCGATAATATTGCCTATGGGAAAATGGATTCCACGAGAGAACAAATTATCGAAGCGGCTGAAATCGCGCAATGTGATCACTTTATTCGAACACTGCCAGAGGGATATGATACAATCATCTCTAGCGAAAATGGTACGTTATCTCAAGGACAGCAACAATTATTAACAATTGCACGGGTCATTTTGGCAAATCCCCCTGTCGTTATTTTAGATGAAGCAACTTCTAGTGTAGATACACGAACAGAAGCATTGATCCAGCAAGCAATGGAGTCTGTGACAAAAGACAGGACAAGTTTTGTCATTGCCCACCGTTTGTCAACGATTGAAAATGCAGATATGATCCTTGTAATGAAAAACGGCGATATCGTCGAAAAAGGAACGCATTCTGAATTACTCCAAGCACCAACGCTTTATGCTAGCCTTTATAATAGTCAATTTCAGGTAGCATAGCCAAAAGAGCGTGGGACAAAAGTAAAGAACACTTTTGTCTCACGCTCTAAACACGTATAAAAGGCGGAAGCAATTCTGATGGCTTTCATGAGTTTTTTTAACGTAGCTTTTCTAAATGCAGCTACGTTTCTTGTTTCTTTTGTCATCATGACTTTTTTCACCCCTCATTTTCAACGACTTTTTCATGAACAGCCGTTTGAATTACCAAAAAACGTGGAGTAAAGCGGCATTTTGTTCACTCTTTCTTTGTCTTTTTTAGGTTATATTATTGTCAAGAACATGAAACGAAGTATAGGAGGATTTAAATAGTGAAAGGATGTGGAACGATCATCAAGATCATCGTTCCACATCCTTTTTTAACCATATTAATTATTAAAGATCTTAGGGCCTTTTCTCATGTTTTTACGATCATTTTTAGGTGTTTCCATTTGTTTGGATCGACCTCCACCTTGTTTCTTTTTGATCAATTCTTTCATTTTTTCTTTTTGGTCCATTTTTATTCTCCTTTAACGAATGAAGCGACTAATTCGATATGATGGGTTTGTGGGAAAAGATCTACAGGCTGAACTTTCTTCACGGCATAACCTGCTTCTGCAAATAACTTAGCATCTCTTGCAAAAGTTGCCGGATTACATGAGATATAGACGATTCGTTCTGGTGACATTTCGATTGCTGATTCAATAAAATGATGATCTAATCCTTTTCTTGGAGGGTCAACTACGATCACAGATGGTTTGATTCCTTTTTCTTGCCATTTTTTCATGACTTTTTCTGCTTTTCCGACTTCATAATAAACATTTTCGATTTTATTATTTAAAGCATTGAATTGTGCATCTTCAATTGCTTCTGGAATAACTTCCATCCCATACACCTTATCCACTTTGTCTGCTAAAGACAAGCCAATCGTACCTATTCCTGAATAAGCGTCAATCACAATGTCTTTTTTATCTAACTCAGCAAACTTGATGGCTGTTTGGTACAGATACTCTGCTTGTTGAGTATTTACTTGATAAAATGACTTTGCTGAGATTCGATAGGTTTTTCCTAATAGCTGATCTTCGATATAGTCTCTGCCATATAAAACTTTTTCTTTGTCTCCTAAAATCACATTTGTTTTTTCTTCATTGATATTTTGGATGACCGAAACCACTTCTGGCAATTCTTCATGAATGGCTTCAGCAATTTCCTTGGATTTAAAGAATTTTTCTTTACGAGTAACTAAAACGACCATCATTTCATGGGAATAATGACCACGACGTATAATGATGTGACGAAGCTGTCCTTCATTTTTTTCTTCATTATATCCTCGTACTTGGAACCGTTGCAAGATATCTCTGACTACTTTGATTGCTTGATCGATGACAGGATCTTGGATATAAAAATCTTCGATAGGGACTAGATCATGGCTATTCTTTTTGTAAAAACCGGTGGCTAACTGTCCATCGATACGGCGAACAGGGATCTGTGCTTTATTACGGTAGCCGAATGGTTCTGCCATTCCGACAGTTGGAAGTACAGGAATTTCTGACATCTTAGCAATCTTCGCCATTACATGCTCTACTTGTTTTTGTTTGAAAACAAGCTGTTGTTCATACTTCAAATGGGCTAAAGGTGCGATACCTGTGCGAAGTAGTGCATTGTTTTCTACAGGCTGGCGATCAGGAGATTGTGTAATAAATGTTTCGACTTTCCCATATCCAAACTTATTGCCCGCTTTCACTACTAGTATTTCTACTTCTTCTCTAGGAAGTGCATTTTCGATAAATAATGGATAACCATCGATTTTTGCTACCCCCATTCCTTCATAACTCAAGTCGACGATTTCGACTGTATATCGTTCGTTTTTCTTTACTATTTGCTGTTCTGTCATATTTTGCTCCTTTAAGCCTATTTTTCAATCCTACTGAACTCTACTATAAATCAGTTAATTACACAACTAAAACCGGCACTGACCTTACTACGTTCAGCACCGGCTTTTGATTAATTCTTTTGATTAGGTGTTTCGTCTGCTATTTTTCCGTCACCGTCGATATCTTCATCCGTTAAACGTTCGACTTCTTTTACGAATTCTTTGCTGACAACCTCTAATTCTTCTTCATCTGTGCCTGTGATTGCTTCATCAGGAATCTGATCGGTATTGGCAAAGAACTCAATGTGCTGATGAAGATTTTGGAAATGCATCGGTGCTTCCCCGCCATATTCACCATCTAAGTTGATCATTACTGGTCGATTGATATCATCTTCTGTTTCGACGAACAAACTGCTTGTTTTGGTATAGATTACTCTTGGATCATCGACATGTCGACCGCCATTCAGCATGAGTGCCGCAATATGCAAGATCTCAAAGATATTTGCTGTCTTTACAATGATCAAAGAAAACTTGCCATCATCCAATTTGGCATCTGGCGCGATCTGTTCGAATCCTCCAACAGAGTTCGTCAGCCCTAGGAAAAACATTGAAGCATTTCCGATATATTCCCCTTCATCATACTTCAAGCGCATTTTGATTGGCTTTACTCGAGGTAGCATCTCTGCTCCTTTCGCAAGGTAGGCAAGATAACCAAAAATACTCTTTAGTTCTGATGGAACTTCATAAGTCAATTCTGTCAAATAGCCGCCTGCAGCGATATTGATGAAGTAACTGCTATCAGAAAGACCGATGTCCATTTTTACGGTTTGGTGTTTTTTTATTACTTCTGCTGCTGCTTTAATATTATCTCTAGGAATTTTTAATGCTCGAGCATAGTCGTTCGTCGTACCGGCTGGGATAATGGCCATTTTAGGACGGTGTTCAAGCGGAGCGATCCCATTGACCACTTCGTTGATCGTTCCGTCGCCCCCAGCTGCCACTACTAGATCAAAACCTAGTTCTGCAACTCTGCGTGCTTCATTCTTGGCTGAATCAGGTTCTGGTGTAGTGGCATAGGCGCTAGCTTCAAATCCTGCTTCTTCTAATGCCTGCAGGATATCCGCCAAATTTTTTTTCAATAATTCTTTTCCCGAGGTAGGGTTATAAATTACGCGTGCTTTTTTCATTTTCAGCCTCTAGCGTTTCGCTAATTCATCTTTAAGCAGCTTGTTCACGACACCAGGATTTGCTTGCCCTTTAGTTGCTTTCATGATTTGACCGACTAGGAAGCCAACCGCACGATCTTTTCCATTTTTGAAATCATCGACAGATTGTTGATTGTTATCCAAGATTTCATTAATGATTGGAAGAAGTTTGCTAGGATCAGATAATTGTACCCAACCATTTTTCTCAACAACTTCTTGCGCTTCTCCGCCATTTGTGATCAATTCACGGAAGACTTTTTTGGCGATTTTTGAGCTGATCGTTCCATCGGCGATCAAACGAATCATTCCTGCTAAGTTCTCAGGTGTCAATTTTGTCTCAGCTAATTCCAGTTTCTCACTGTTTAAGTAAGCAGAAACTTCACCCATCAACCAGTTAGATGCTTGCTTGGCATCTGCACCATTTTCCAAAACAGCTTCAAAGAAATCAGACATTTCTTTTGTAAGTGTCAATACCATTGCGTCATACTCTGGAAGACCAAATTCACGGATATAGCGTTCGCGACGAGAAGCTGGCATCTCAGGTAAACTAGCTTTTACTTTTTGAATCCATTCGTCATCGATCACGAATTTCGGAATATCAGGCTCTGGGAAATAACGATAATCACTAGAACCCTCTTTCACACGCATCAAAACTGTTTTATTCGTTGTTTCGTCAAAACGGCGTGTTTCTTGTTGGATTTCTCCTCCTGAAAGAAGAACTTTTGCTTGACGTTTTTCTTCAAAAGCTAAACCTTTTTTCACGAAAGATAAAGAGTTCAAGTTTTTCAATTCTGCTTTCGTACCGAATTCTTCTTGTCCATAAGGGCGGAGAGAAATATTCGCATCACAACGCATAGACCCTTCTTCCATTTTCACATCGCTGACTTCTGTAAATTGGATGATTGAACGTAATGCTTCTAGATAAGCGTATGCTTCTTCTGGTGAACGCATATCAGCTTCAGAAACGATTTCGATCAAAGGTGTGCCTTGTCGGTTCAAATCAACGTAAGAATAGCCGCCGATACCATGCATGTTTTTCCCAGCATCTTCTTCTAAATGGACCCGTTCGATCCGGATTTTTTTCTTCTTGCCTTCTACTTCGATTTCGATCCATCCGTCATGACCGATTGGTTGATCAAATTGAGAAATTTGATATGCTTTCGGATTATCTGGGTAAAAGTAATTTTTCCGGTCAAAATGAGTATCTTTAGAGATTTCGCAGTTTAATGCCAAAGCGGCTTTCATCCCGAATTCCAGCGCAGCTTTGTTCATTACTGGCAGCACGCCTGGATAACCCCAGTCAATCACGTTTGTATTGCTGTTTGGTTCTGCACCAAAATGAGCTGGCGCTGGAGAGAAAATTTTTGAGTTGGTTTTCAACTCGACGTGGACTTCTAGTCCAATGACTGTTTCAAAATTCATTCGTCTTTCCCTCCTAAAATAGCTGGTTGTTGTGTGTGGAATTCTGTTGCTTGTTCAAACGCATATGCCGCTTGATACATCGTTTTTTCATCAAAATAATTACCGATGATCTGCAATCCAACTGGTAATCCTTCTGACAATCCTGCCGGTACAGACATACCTGGAAGTCCAGCCAAGTTGACAGGGATCGTTAAGATGTCACTCATGTACATCGTGATTGGATCGTTGATGTTCTCACCGATTCCGAATGCCACTGTTGGTGAAGATGGTCCGATGATCAAGTCATAATCTGCAAAGACTTTTTCAAAATCTCGTTTGATCAATGTACGGACTTGTCCTGCTTTTTTGAAGTAAGCGTCATAATAGCCCGCACTTAATGAGAATGTACCTAACATGATACGTCGTTTTACTTCTTCACCGAATCCTTCTGAACGTGAGTTGACATATACATCATCCAATGATTTCACGTTTTCAGAGCGATAACCATAGCGGATACCATCGAAACGCTGCAAGTTGGAACTTGCTTCTGATGAGGCAATGATATAATAAACAGCCACACCGTATTTTGAATGAGGTAAGCTGACTTCTTCCACAACAGCACCTAATGAACGGAATGTTTCTGCTGCTTTCAATACAGCTTCTTTTACGCCAGAGGCTACACCTTCGCCTAAGTATTCTTTAGGTAAAGCAATCTTCATTCCTTTGATGTCACCGGTCAGTCCCTCTGCAAAGTCAGGAACTGAAACGCCTGAAGAAGTACCGTCTTTTTCGTCATAACCACTGATAGCTGTCAATGCTAATGCGTTATCTTTCACCGTACGGGTCATTGGTCCGATTTGGTCAAGAGATGAAGCAAAGGCAATCAAGCCAAAACGTGAGACACGGCCATAAGTAGGTTTCATTCCTACAATGCCGTTGAAAGCTGCTGGCTGGCGGATACTTCCCCCCGTATCACTACCTAAGGAAACTGGGATTTGTCCAGCTGCTACTGCTGCTGCAGAACCACCGGAAGAGCCCCCAGGTACTTTTGTTTGGTCCCAAGCATTTTTTGTTTTCTTGAAATAAGAAGTTTCTGTACTTCCGCCCATAGCAAATTCATCCATGTTTAGTTTTCCAACAGGGATCATATCTGCTTGATAGATTTTATCCATGACCGTTGCATCATAAATTGGTTCAAAATTGTAAAGAATCTTAGATGCAGCGGTTGTCAAGATATCTTTTGTTACGATATTATCCTTGATCCCAATCGGAATTCCAGCAAGGATGTTGCTTTCATCAATACCTTTTTCATCTAAAGCTTTTGCCTGTTCCAATGCTTTTTCTTCATTCAATGTGATGAATGCTTCGATCTCAGGCTCTGTTTCTTTGATTCGTTCAAATGTTGCTTTTGTCAAATCTTGTACAGTGATTTCTTTCGATACAAGCATACGATGCAGTTCTTCTAGAGAACGATTGTGTATTTTTGTCATTATGCGCCAGCCTCCCCATTATCGATGATTGCGGGTACTTTGATAAAGCCGTCTTCTGTTTCCGGCACATTTTTCAATAATTCATCACGGTTCCATCCAGCTTGCGCCCGATCTTGTCGCATCACGTTTACTGTTTCGACAACATTCGACGTAAATGGAACACCTTCCGTATCTACTTCTTCCAGCATTTCCACCATATCGATGATTTTACCTAATTGGTCGGTAAAACTTGCAAGTTCTTCATCTGCGAACGCAAGTTTTGCTAATTTGGCAACGTGTTTCACTTGTTCTTCACTAATCGCCATACTACCCCTTCTTTCTAAACGAGTTAAAAACTTTGCTCTCTATTTTAACATAAGAGTGCTCTGTCTGAAATTATTTATTGAAATTTGTCTGAAAAAACTCAATATTTATTCTTTTGCTGAGTGGCTTTTAGCCAATGCTTCTGCCATTTGATCTTCTGTCCAAACTTCGATTCCTAATTCTTGTGCTTTGGTTAGCTTGCTGCCAGCATCTTCTCCTGCTACCACGATATCTGTTTTTTTCGATACGCTACCAGTCACTTTCCCGCCAAGATTTTCGATCGTCTCTTTTGCTTCTTCACGAGTCAATCGTGTTAGTTTACCAGTAAGGACTACTGTTTTTTCTTTAAAAGGCGACTCGACTTCTTGCAATTGGGTACTTCGAAGCCCTTTGTATTCGAAATTGACGCCTGCTTGTTTTAATTCATTCATCAATTCATGGACTTCTTCGTTACTAAAATAAGTGACTACACTGTCGGCAATGATATCACCGATCGTATCAAGCGCAATAATCGACTCATAGTCGCTTCTACTCAATGTCTCTAGATCACCGAAATGTTCTGCTAAAATTTTTGCTGCTTTCGCTCCGACATGTCGGATTCCTAACCCGAAAATCAACCGCTCGACCGAATTATCTTTGCTGTTGTCAATTGCTGTCAAAATATTATTTGCTGATTTTTCTTTTATTTTGTCCAACGTCAATAACTCTTCTTCTGTCAATTTATAAAGATCAGCAACATCTGCGACTAGTTTTTTGTCATACATCTGTTCAAGCACACGTGGGCCCAATCCGTCGATATTCATCGCATTTCTTGAGACAAAGTGGTTCAAGCCTTCTTTCATTTGAGCAGGGCATTTAGGATTGATGCACCGTAGCGCTACTTCTTCATCCAAATGGACAAGTTCACTTCCACAAACTGGGCAATGTGTAGGTAATTGGTATTCTTCGCTGTCTTTAGGTCGTTTATCCAACACGACTTGCGAAACTTCTGGAATGATATCTCCCGCTTTATAAATCAGAACTGTATCTTTTAAGCGGATATCCTTCAACTTGATATAATCCCCATTATGCAGACTGGCACGGCTTACTGTCGTTCCTGCTACTCGGACAGGCGTCATGATTGCCGTTGGTGTCACTACCCCCGTTCGTCCGACTGTCCATTCGATGTTTTCGATCAGTGTTTCAACTTCTTCTGGGGGAAACTTATAAGCTGTTGCCCATCGTGGTGCTTTGACAGTAAAGCCAAGTTGATCTTGCAACGAGAACTCATTCACTTTGATGACGATTCCATCAATCTCATAGGGCAAATCTACACGTTTATCATGATATTCCTCAATGTATGCCCATACTTCATCAATCGAATGACATAGACGTTTTTCCCGATTCGTGTGGAATCCTATTTTTTCTAGCTCTTCTAATGCATCATACTGTGTTTTTGCTTCCATAGGACCGAAATCAGCTACTGTGTATAAAAAAGTATCCAGATTTCTTTTCGCTGTGATTTTAGAATCTAACTGACGCAAGGAACCGGCTGCGGCATTCCGAGGATTCGCAAAGATATCTTTTCCCTCTGCTTCTCTGTCTTGATTCAATTGAACAAATGACCGTTTTGGCATGAAACATTCGCCTCTTACTTCGATGTTCATCGGTTCTTTTAATTTGATTGGGACTGATCGGACAGTCTTTAGGTTTTCAGTGATGTTTTCTCCTACAGTCCCATCCCCACGAGTCGCTCCTCTAACGAAGTTCCCATCTTCATAACGCAAAGAGACGGAAAGACCATCTATTTTTAGTTCGCAGCAATAGTCGACTACACGTCCCACTGCTTTTTGTACACGTTGATCAAAAGCTATCAGTTCTTCTTTGCTGAAAACGTCGTTCAAACTGTAAAGCGGAATATCATGAGTGACTTTTTCAAAACCTTCTAATACTTTTCCGCCTACTCGTTGAGTGGGAGAATCAGACGTGATCAAATCAGGATATTGTTCTTCGATTGCTACTAACTCTGCGTATTCTTTATCATAAACATAGTCTTCCACTGTTGGTTTATCTTCTACGTAGTATTCACGAGACCATTGGTTCAATCTTGTACGAAGTTCTTCTGCTCGTTTAGCAGCTTCGTCAATCGTCATTTCATGTTCCATCATTTACCCTCCACTACTAAGCTTTTTCAATTGGCGCAAAGGCAGCCAAAAGACGTTTTACTCCTTGACTTGGGAAAGCCACATCTAGTTCTAGATCCTTCGACGTCCCACTTACTCGGACGACTGTTCCTAGGCCCCATTTTTTGTGTTTGACTTTATCTCCAGGTTTCCAGCTGTTCTTTTCCCCTCCAGTGGCACTTTTAGAGGAAACAACCGCTGTCTCTGGCTGTTTATAGCTATATGCTGTTTTTTTTGCGAATACAGGTGTTTTTTTAGGCGTAGGACGCATGCCCTCGATTTCTAGCAATTCTTGATCGATTTCTTCTACAAAACGAGAAGGACGGTTATATTGCGTCCGTCCATATAATGTTCTGGAGAAAGCATTGGTTAAATACAACGCTTCTTCTGCTCGCGTGATTCCTACATAAGCGAGACGACGTTCTTCTTCCAGTTCGCTTTCTTCCATCAATGCTCGAGATAAAGGAAAAACACCTTCTTCTAGACCAATCAGGAATACAACTGGGAATTCTAATCCTTTGGCTGCATGCAACGTCATCAATGTCACTTGCGAAGCGTCTTCTTCTAAATTGTCAATGTCAGAAACAAGTGCCAGATCGTTCAAGAAGACCGTTAGTTTTTCTTCTGGTGCATCAGCATCTTCTTCATTTTGCTGTTCGAACTGCTTATCGAATTCTTGTGTGACCGTTAAAAATTCCTCCAGGTTTTCGATACGCGCTTGTGCTTCTAATGTATTTTGGATTTTTAAATCTTCCAGGTATCCGCTACGATCCAAAACCTCTTTCGTCAATTCTGTCACTGTCAAGTATGGGATCATCTGCGTGACTTCTTGAATCATCTCTCCAAATGAACCTAATTGCTGGCCTGCTTTTCCACCGATATTTGCCAGTTCCACATTTTGGGCTGCTTCAAGCAGTGGCCATTCATGGAGAGAAGCAAAACTGCGTAGTTTTTCGATAGATCCTGGTCCGATGCCTCGTTTGGGCGAATTAACGATACGCTCAAAACTGATTGAGTCTTGAGGATTTGCCAGCACATTTAAATACGCTAAAATATCTTTGATTTCTTTCCGATCGTAGAATTTGTGCCCTCCAACCATTTTATAAGGAATATTTGCTTTCAACAAGGTTTCTTCCATCGCACGAGATTGTGCGTTCGTCCGGTACAAAATGGCAAAGTCGCCGTAATTCCGATGATTGCTTCGAATCTCTTCTTGCATCCGGTCTACGATAAAACGGGTTTCGTCTCGTTCATTATCTGCACGATAGTAAGTGATCTTGTTTCCTTCTTTGTTTTCTGTCCACAAGTTTTTTGGTTTTCGATTGCTATTGTTTTCAATGACTTGGTTTGCCGCGCTAAGAATGTTTTTCGTGGAGCGATAGTTTTGTTCCAGCAAAATCACTGCAGCATCTGGATAATCTTTTTCGAAATCCAAGATGTTCTGCATATCTGCACCGCGCCAGCCGTAGATACTTTGATCTGCATCTCCCACTACGCATAGATTTCTAAATCTACCTGCCAATAAATTGACCAACGTATACTGTGCGTGGTTTGTATCTTGATACTCATCTACATG
>NZ_KV833943.1:0-61104 GCF_001837725.1 Enterococcus sp. HMSC072F02 | reverse complement strand
ATCTTGATACTCATCTACATGAATATAATGGAATTTGTTTTGATAATATGTGAGTGAATCAGGATGTTCTTCAAATAACCGGATCGTATTCATGATCAGGTCGTCAAAGTCCATACATTGATTGTATTGAAGCTCTTTTTGATAAGCAGCGTAACATTTTGCCACAATCTCTTCGTAATAACTGCCTTGCATTTTTGCAAAATCTTGAGGGGTCTGCAAGCTATTTTTTGCTTGGGAGATTGTTCCTAATATGCTGCGAGGATCATATTTTTTCGGGTCAATGTTCAGTTCCTTCAGTATCCGTTTCATCAAGGTCAGCTGTTCAGAAGAGTCGATGATCGTAAAGTTCCGGTTATACCCGATAAAATCAACATCTCTTCTTAAAATACGCACACACATTGAGTGAAAAGTCGATACCCAGACATCTTCGCCCCCAGATGCGAGAATCGCATTGACACGTTCTTTCATTTCTTTTGCAGCTTTATTGGTAAAAGTAATCGCTAGGATGTTCCAAGGATTGACTTCTTTTTCCTCAATCAAATAGGCAATGCGATGCGTCAACACTCTCGTCTTTCCACTTCCCGCACCTGCCATCAGCAATAATGGTCCGTCAGTGTGAAGAACAGCTTCTTTCTGACGGGGGTTCATCCCGTTTAATAATTCAGCTTTGGATGACATTAACAACATCCTTTCTTTTATCAATCTTGTTAATTATAGCATTTTCTTGGCTTTCATTAAACTAGCTAATTCAAAATCATTTGTTTCTTTTTATGGATTTCTTCTTGTCAATTCGTTGATTTCGCGCTAAATTAAAAGAAAGCGAGGCGTTTGAATGGAAAAAAAAGGAAAAATCAAGAAATTAGATAAAACTCAGATATATTTTATTCTAAAAGGAATATTCGTTGGACTACTGACAGGAATCGTGGTTAGCCTGTTTCGTTTATCGATCGAAAAGTTAGGCGATTTTGTTCGAAGCATCTATGAAATAAGTCGGGAACAGCCGATTTACTTAGTTGGCATGGCTACTTGCTGCATCCTTGCAGCATTTTTTGTGGGTTATCTGGTCAAAAATGAACCGGATATCAAAGGAAGCGGGATTCCACAAGTAGAAGGACAGCTTCGAGGGGAATTATCAATGAACTGGTTCTCTGTTTTATGGAAAAAGTTCATTGGTGGTGTACTTTCAGTTGGCGCAGGACTTTTTCTAGGTCGAGAAGGCCCTTCTATACAGCTTGGTGCAGCTATCGGACAAGGAGCTGGACAATTGTTTCGGAGTCCATCTTCAGAAGAAAAGATTTTGATTTCTAGCGGAGCAAGTAGCGGACTTGCAGCAGCATTCAATGCTCCTATCGCAGGATTACTCTTTGTTTTAGAAGAAATCCATCACTCCTTCTCTCCTCTTGTTTGGCTGACATCTTTTGCTTCGGCCATCACAGCTAACTTTGTCTCTCTTTATTTTTTTGGCTTAAGACCAGTTTTATATCTAGGGGATCTTCCTTCTTTGCCGTTGAAATATTATGGTTCTTTGGTGGTATTAGGCGTACTTCTAGGCGTCTTAGGTTTTATTTATCAAAAGGTCCTGCTAGCATTGCCAAAATTTTACAACCGATTGCCTTTACCAGCTTATTTTCATGGATTCGTTCCTTTCTTGCTGATTTTGCCGATTGGTTATTTATGGCCTAGTACGCTAGGCGGAGGTAATCAAATCGTTTTAGCTTTTGGACATGCTTCATTGCCAATCATTATGATTATCGGTTTGTTTGTTCTTCGATTCGTTTTTTCCATGATTTCTTATGGTGGTGGTCTTCCAGGAGGGATTTTCCTTCCGATATTGACATTGGGGGCTTTAATCGGTAGCTTTTATGGAAACATCATGGTTGATTTCGGGATGGATCCAATCTACATCAAGGATTTCGTCGTGATTGCCATGGCTGGTTATTTCACAGCAATTGGGAAAGCACCGCTGACAGCAATTATTTTAGTGACAGAAATGGTTGGCTCTCTCAATCATCTGATGCCTTTAGGGTTGGCTGCTCTTGTTGCTTATATCGTCAATGATCTTCTCGGAGGGAATCCGATCTACGAATCATTGTTGGAACGTTTACTTGGAAACAATCAGACCGCCGCTCTTAAAGGCGCAAGGACAACTTTTGATTTTCCAGTAACGGCAGAGAGTTCTTTAGACGGATTAATGGTACGGGACTTCAATTGGCCTAAAAATATGCTGCTAATCTCTATACGCAGAGGAAATCAGGAAATCTTGACTCACGGCGATACGATCATGAATGTAGGAGATATTTTGGTAATCTTGACTGATGAAGCAAACTTACCAAGAATCAAGCAAGAAATCGAGGCTAAATCTTCGATCACAAATTTGAAGCAATCATTTTAACGTACCGGGAAGAACTATTTTATGGCACAACAACTATTCATCTATACTACTTTTACTCTACAAAAAAAGAAGAGGCTGGATTTCCCCAGTCTCTTCTTTTTATTTCTATGCTTCTGCTACTGCAGGAGCTTTTCTCAATAAACCATAAATCACACCAGAGACGACTGCTCCGATAGCAATAAACACCAAATACATGATTGGGTGACTCAGTAAGAATACAACAAAAATTCCGCCATGAGGAGCCAGTAATTTGATTCCGAAAGCACCGACTAATCCGCCAGTTAAAGCAGAACCAATAATAAAACTTGGAATGGCACGAATCGGGTCAGCTGCTGCAAATGGAATCGATCCTTCCGTGACAAACGAAAGTCCCATCACGATGTTCGTCAAACCAGCATCTTGATCTGTTTTGCTGAATTTATTTTTGAATAAACGTGTAGCAACGAAAATCGCCAATGGAGGGACCATTCCTCCAGCCATAACAGAAGCCATCACAACACTTCCGCCAGTGGCAACAGTCGTAGCTAAAGTTGCTGTACCAAATACATAAGCGGCTTTGTTGATTGGACCGCCTAAATCTGCCGCCATCATTCCAGCTAATAATGCACCAAGTAAAGCAGCATTCGAACCACTCATACTTGTCAAGAAACCGTTCAATGCATCATTGATTGCTTTCATAGGGACATTGACTAGCAACATCAGGAATCCAGTAATCAGTAAGCCAAACACTGGATAAAAGAGGATCGTTTTGATTCCATCCAATGATTTTGGTAAGTTCTTGAATAATTTACGTAAAAATACGATGACATAACCAGCCAAGAATCCACCAATCAGTGCGCCTAAGAATCCTGCGCCACCTGTATTAGCTAATGCACCAGCAGCAAATCCAACAATCAAACCAGGGCGGTCGCCGATACTTGAAGCAATAAATCCAGCTAATACCGGTAACATGAACCCAAATGCAGCTTGTCCGATTTGGTTGAACCAGCTAGCAGCTTGATTGTAGTTCCCCAGATTCGATAACTGGTCATGCGGCACGCCAATAAATTGGTCAATCATGAAAGAAAGAGCAATAGCGATTCCTCCACCAATAACGAATGGTAACATGTGTGATACGCCATTCATCAAATCTTTATAGATTCTTTGTCCGACAGTACCATCCGCGTTTCCTTCTTCTGAACTATTTTCTTTTCCGTCACCATGGAATATTGGTGCAGTACCACTAAGGGCTAGATTGATCAACTCTTCTGGTTTACGGATACCATCACTGACTGGACGATTGATCAATTCTTTTCCGTCAAAACGGTTCATCTCTACTTTTTTGTCTGCTGCAACGATCACGCCTTCTGCACGAGCGATGTCTTCAGCAGTCAATCGGTTTTTGATTCCTTCTGAACCGTTCGTTTCGACTTTGATCTCCACTCCCATTTCTTTCGCTTTTTTCTTCAAAGCATCTTCTGCCATGTAAGTATGAGCGATTCCTGTTGGGCAAGCTGTAACGGCAACAACGAATCTTCTTTCTGGATGAGCAGAAGCTTCTGCAGCTTGTGTTTCTTGTTCTGCTTTTTCTTCTGCTTCTTTTTGCTCTTCAGCTGTTTGGAACAAGTCTTGGACTTTTTCTGGTGTACTTGCTTCTTTTAATTTCGCTACAAAATCTGCATCAATCAGCAATCGAGATAGTGCTGCTAATGCTTGCAAGTGTGTGTCGTTCGCGCCCTCTGGAGCTGCGATCATGAAAAACAGATAAGTTGGCTGTCCGTCTAATGCTTCATAATCTACTCCTTTTTGGCTTTTTGCAAATAAAACTGTTGCTTCTTTGACTGCACTATTTTTCGCGTGAGGCATGGCGATTCCGTCACCAAGACCTGTAGAGGTTTGTGCTTCACGAGCTAGAATTCCTTCTTTATATGTGTCGATATCGGAAATCCGGCCGGCATCAAACATTTTTTGGACCATTTCATCGATCGCGCCTTTTTTATCAGTCGCTTGCAAATCCATGATCATTGCTTCTTTGACCATTAAATCCTTGATATTCATGATTATCCTCCTTGAAACTAATCAATTTTTGTGATTTCAACTTCTGGCAATAACTCATCAATCAGTTCGCGATCTGCCAAGTCATCAGAAAAAGCCGTTGCGCTTCCACAAGCAACTCCCCATTTAAAGGCTTCGATCGGATCTTTTGTCCGACTGTAAGCACCAATAAAACCGGCGATCATTGAATCCCCTGCACCTACTGAATTTTTCAACGGGCGAACCAATACATTCGTTTTATAAGTTCCTTGTTCTGTAAAGAGCAAAGCGCCATCTCCAGCCATTGAGATCAGCACATTCTGTGCCCCTTCAGCTAGTAATTTTTTCCCATACGGAATGATTTCTTCCACAGATTGGAAGGTTGTATTGTAAAGCTCAGCTAATTCGTGATTGTTTGGTTTGATCAACAACGGTTTCTTAACAAGTGCATTCTTTAGATCATCACCTGTTGTATCGATTACGAAATCTGCACCTTTTTCTCGAATGATATCAATCAGTTCTTGATAAAATCCTTTTCGTAGGCTGGCTGGCGCGCTTCCTGACAATACGACGATATCTCCTTGTTCTACTTTCCCTAGCGCTTGCTTCAATTCATTGATTTCTTCATCTGAAATAGCTGGACCTAAACCGTTAATTTCAGTTTCAGTATCTGATTTTAGTTTGATATTGATTCTTGTATCTTCTTGCACGTGTGTGAACAAAGATTTGATTTGTTCTTTTTCAAGCCACTTCGAAATAAATTCGCCAGTGAATCCTCCTAAAAACCCTAGTGCTGTAGATTGAGAATCGATCCGTTTCAAAATACGGGAAACATTGATCCCTTTTCCTCCAGGCAATTTGAAGTCTTCTTTCATCCGGTTCAAATCACCTAGTTTTAACCCATCTACGCGTACAATATAATCAATTGATGGATTAAGTGTTACTGTGTAAATCATTGTATTGCCTCCTTAATTGTTGTCTTTTCACGGAATTCATTGATGAATTCTAATGGACAACGCTCGGTTATGATCGTGGCTGCTTCCAAAGGTGCAACAGAGGTGAAAGACAACTGGCTGAATTTAGTATGATCAATCAATACAAAGGTCTCTTCTGAATTTTTCATGGCTAAACGTTTAACTGCTGCTTCTTCTGGATCCGGAGTCGTGAATCCTTGTTCGATATGTGCACCGTTCATTCCCATAAACGCTTTATTGAAATGAAAATGTTTTAGTTGTTCTATCGCATTAGATCCTAAAACAGCATTGGTTGACAGCTTGATCGTTCCACCTAAAATGATCGTAGCAAGCTCCAAATCGACTAAATTTGCCGCATGTTGAACGGAATTTGTCACCACTGTGATTTGTTTTCCTTGTAAAAAAGGAATCATTTCTAAAGTAGTCGAGCCAGCGTCTAAATAGATGACATCTTCGTCATTAATGGTTTCAGCTGCCAATTTGGCGATCTGCTGTTTTTCATGAACGTTTTTGAGTGATTTTTCACTCATATTCTGCTCAAAATTCAATAATTGCTCTTTCTTAGCGCCGCCATGGACTCTTTCTAGAAACCCACCATTCTCCAACTCTTGCAAATCACGCCTTATCGTTGATTCTGAAGCATTCAAAAGGTTTACAAGATCTTGTGATTTCACGATTTTCTGCTGTTCAAGCAAGTCTAGGATTTTTTGTCTGCGTTCCTCTGTAAGCATTTTCACGATCACCTCAATACAAATAATAGCATATTTTTTTTAGACTCGCAATACAAATCAGTCAAAAACATTCATAAAAATTATAAATCAGTCAAAAAAATAAAAAACCAGTCTTTTTTTGACTGGTTTCCTACTTTACTTGACTATTATCAAATTGTTTTATCGTTTGTTATTTTCGCTTCTTGTTTTTTTCATATAAACAGTAGCAGGTTTTCTTTCCTTATGAAGAAGGTAATAATAAAGTCCCATCCCACCAAACATAACCAAGAAACCGATGACTGATCGAATAGGAAAATTAGGAACAAAAAAAAGACAGACGGATAATAATGATGCTGGAACCATGATTCGATAATAAAGTTGTTTATCCATTTTCTTCACCTCATATTTTTTGTAAAGTAATCAATTGTTCTAATTCGCGATAATCTAAAAACTGCACACGCAGATGCTTCTCGCCTTTCTTGACATCAAATTGGACACTACGCTGTTTTTTCTTTATTCGTTTGAAGGCAATATCAGAGAGTCTGTGTTTGATTTCCTTTAACGGTAAATCCGGAAGTGCTTCAGAAGGAACATAGATTCTTAATGATAAAAGATAATCTTGATATTTCTCATCTGTTACCTCTACTTCTAGATATTCCCTGATGTAATAACAATACGCTTCGATTCCATTGTCCAAAGCAACAGTCGGATCGATGATCTTATAGCACATCATTCGCGCGCGATTCTCGTCAACCCAAGGAAAATACGCCTGAGCATTCAGTGTTCCGCGGACACGTCTTTCTTTATAATTTCCTCCTTGAATATCATAACTTTTCGTTACAAAGAACGAGGCATTTTTTTTGGGAACAGGTTGCATTTGCGCATTTTGATACTGGACAGATTGAATCGTATGATCAGTATAAATGTATTCAACAAATGGTGGTTTCAACAATCCCACGCCGTTATCCCAAGCAAGGTGGTCAAACCCAAGCTGGTCTCTAAAATAGGATTGGAATAGCTGATTGTTTGTTTTTTGCCAATTGAATGGGTCTCGATAAAGCTGGATATATATGACTTCATTATCTAATTCTTTCACTTTTTCTACTTGTTGTGTATCGAGAAAAATCGGTTTTGGGATAATCTGATGGTAATAGTGACTGTAATACATTTCCCAGCATGAGGTAAAACATAAGCCTTGATAAAAAAGATCGTAGCCTGGAAATTGATTGCAATCCACTACTACGTCGCCATTTTTCTGTTTCATTTTAGGTAAACGCTCGATTTCATCCATCGTCTCAAACAGCAGCCGCTGGGGGATCTCTTTTGTATTGTGATAGATAAACTCGCTATACGCTCTCATATAAGCAAACACACCATGGGCAATCATTTTTTTCTGAATGAAATCTCGAATCAAAAACTGGTTTTCTTTGAAAACAGAGATAGACAATACATTTTTTATCAACAATTGATTGCCTTCCAAACGAAAACTACACTCGTTCTCGTCATTCCCTACAACTAACCAGCTTTCGTCTCTTACCGATGCGAGCATTATTTTTTCTTGAAGTTTCCTAAGATTATACGGGTCCGCTTGTTGAGTGAAAGAGCGGATAAATGTTGGCTGGATCAACAGACGTGTCAAAACAGCCCAATCGCTTATTTCCTGTTTTTTTTCTTCATCATCTAAGTCTGTGAGCTGGATAGTCATTAATAATTTATCTTCACCAATCATTTTCTCACCTCTTTCAAATCTTTTTATAATTTAATTATAACGAATGATAAAGAAAAACTAAAACTTTTTGTCTTGGAAACCAATTTTAGGTATTACATGGTAAACTAAGTAAAAAAGGAACAAAGAGGTGTTCGCGATGGGATTGAAATTTGAACGTACAGACAATTTAGATAAACTTTTCGAATCATTTGCTGTCGATCCGAAAAAAACAGTTGCGCCAAAAGAAGAAATCGATCGGTTTCTAAAACCGCAACCACAAAAAGAAAAGAAAAAAGACAAGAAACAAAAGTAAGATAAGTTCTGCAAAAAAAGACTTACCAGCCAAACTTTTATGGAAGAGTTTGACTGGTAAGTCTTTTTTATTCTTTTTATGATTCGATTGCTTGTTCGATTGCTGCCCATGCTTCTTCTTTTCCTTGTTTTGTAACGGAAGAAAAAAGAATAAATGTGTCATTATGATCAAAATCCAATGCTTTTTTGATCTTGCTTTCATGCTTGTTCCATTTACCGCGAGGAATCTTATCTGCCTTAGTAGCAACAACTATCACAGGGATATCATAATACTTCAAAAATTGATACATCTGGATATCTTCTTGAGAAGGCTTATGGCGTAGATCTACTAAAGAAACGACCGCACGTAGTTGTTCTCTGGTCGTTAAATATGTCTCAATCATCTTTCCCCATTTTGCTCGTTCAGTTTTGGATACTTTTGCATACCCGTATCCTGGAACATCGACAAAATGTAACGCATTCTCAATCAAATAAAAGTTCAAGGTCTGGGTCTTTCCAGGCTTACCGGAAGTACGCGCTAAATTCTTTCGATCAATCAATGTGTTGATAAAAGAAGATTTCCCTACATTTGATCTCCCTGCCAGAGCTATTTCCGGCAATTGTGTCTCTGGATATTGTTTTGGTGCCACTGCACTTATGATGATTTCAGCTTGATGGACTTTCATGGTCTCTCTCCTTAAAAAGGTGATGAATAAAGCAAGCGGCTGTCGTAAAAGCCAAAATGACTTTTACGGCAGCCTCTTCTCATCAACCCGCTTTTTTCTCTGAATCTTTATAGATCACTGTTGGCTCACCAGACAATTCAGCTGCTTCTTTGGTAATAATCACTTTTTCGATGTTTTCATTTGAAGGGATATCAAACATCACATCCATCATGATTTCTTCGATGATAGAACGAAGACCTCGAGCACCAGTGTTGCGTTCGATTGCTTTTTTCGCAATAGCTCTCAACGCTTCAGGTTCGAATTCAAGTTCAGTATCATCTAGAGAAAGAAGCTTTTGATATTGTTTGACTAACGCATTTTTTGGCTCAGTCAAGATCCGCACCAGATCATCTGTTGTCAATTTCTCTAAAGCTGCCATAACAGGTAATCGTCCGATAAACTCAGGAATCAATCCGAATTTCAGCAAATCTTCAGGGATGATATGTTGCATGACGCTTTCGTCTTCAGAAAGTTTTTGGTTTTGTGTACCAAATCCAATCGTTTTTTCGCCCATACGGTTTTTCACGATTGTTTCGATACCATCAAACGCCCCACCTACGATGAACAAGATATTCGTCGTATCGATCTGGATAAATTCTTGATGTGGATGTTTACGTCCTCCCTGAGGCGGAACACTTGCAACAGTTCCTTCTAGAATCTTCAGCAAGGCTTGTTGGACACCCTCACCGGAAACATCACGAGTGATGGATACATTTTCGCTTTTACGCGCGATTTTATCGATCTCATCAATATAGATGATCCCTTTTTCTGCACGTTCCACATTGTAATCAGCAGACTGGAGCAATTTAAGTAAAATGTTTTCTACATCTTCACCCACATAACCAGCTTCTGTCAAACTTGTCGCATCTGCGATTGCAAAAGGTACATTCAACGTTTTTGCTAATGTTTGTGCCAAAAATGTTTTCCCTGACCCTGTAGGTCCGATCAAGCAGATATTGCTTTTTTGTAGTTCAACATCATCTGTGTTCTCTTGTACTTGCTGATTGACACGTTTGTAGTGATTGTATACAGCAACAGCTAACGAGCGTTTTGCGCGATCTTGTCCAATCACGTAGTTATTCAATACTTCAAGAATTTCTAGTGGTTTAGGGACTTCAGTGAATTCGCGTACAGCTTCTTCATAAAATTCTTCATCAATGATTTCTTTACATAGGTCGATACATTCATTACAGATGTAGACCCCTGGACCAGCTACGATTTTTTTCACTTCTTCTTGGGTTTTCCCACAAAAAGAACAGCGTACGGTCTCATTGCTACTTGGATTGTCATACATGGTCTTCACCCCTTAACTTGCAAAAAGTATGCAAGAAACTATCAGAGACTTTACAGTCTTTTATTATCATAACATAGTTTAGTAAAAAGAAAAAGTGTTTAACAAAGGATCGATTGACCTATATCTTTGTATATTTTCACGCTTAACAAAAAATAAGGGACTGTGACAACAAACATGTCACAGTCCCTTATTTCATGACCTGTATTACTTAATTTCTATTCTTTTGCTTCTGTCGCTGTACCCGTGATCAATTCGATTGCTTTTTTCATTGTCACATCATGTTCCAGCATATCTTCTGTCAACACGCGTTTGATTTGTTCGATTGGCATGTTGTATGTTTCTGATAATTCTTGGATTTCTGCATTGATTTCTTCTTCTGTTGCTTGAAGATTTTCAGCAGCTGCAATTGCTTCGATCACAAGATTTGTTCTTGTGCGCATTTCTGCTTCACCTTCGAATTGTTTATGCAAGTCTTCTTCTGTAGAACCAGTTAATTGATAGTACATTTCAGGAGAGATACCTTGACGTTGCATGTTGTTCAAGAATTCGTCCATTGAACGATGTACTTCATCATGAACCATCACGTGTGGCAATTCAACGATTTCTGCGTTTTCAACAGCCATACGGATTGCTGCTTCATCTTTTGCATCGTCTGCTGCTTTTTCTTTAGTTTCTACTAATTCTTTGCGATATTTTTCTTTCAATTCGTCTAATGTTGATACTTCGTCATCCACATCTTTTGCGAATTCGTCATCTAATTCAGGCACTTCTTTTGCTTTTACTTCATGGATTGTCACTTTGAAGACTGCTTCTTTTCCAGCAAGATCTTCTGCTTGATAATCTTCTGGGAAAGTTACATTTACATCTAGACTTTCACCTGATTTATGACCAACTAATTGATCTTCAAATCCTGGAATGAATGAACCTGAACCTAATTCAAGTGAGTAATTTTCGCCTTTTCCGCCATCAAACGCTTCGCCATCTACAAAGCCTTCGAAGTCGATTACTACTGTATCGCCATTTTCAGCTGCAGCATCTTCTTTGATAACTAATTCAGCTTGTGCTTCTTGTTCACGTTTGATACGTGCATCCACGTCAGCATCTGTTACTTCACGATCTTGTTTTTCAACAACTAGATCTTTATATTGTCCTAATTTTACTTCTGGTTTCACTGTTACTTCAGCAGTGATTACCCAGTCTTGACCTTTTTCCATGCTTTCAACATCGATTTTTGGTTGAGAAACAGGATCGATGCCAGCTTCTTTGACAGCAGCTTCATAAGCTTCTGGTAATACAGCATTCAATGCATCTTCATATAAAGCTTCTTCACCGTACATACGGTTGAATACTTGACGAGAAACTTTTCCTTTACGGAATCCAGGTACGTTCAAGCTTTTTTTCACTTTATTAAACGCAGTTGTTAATCCTTTTTGGATTTCGTCTTGCGCAATCGTAAATTTTAAAACACCATCATTCGTGCCTTTTTTTTCAAATGTTGCAGTCATTTAATTCCCTCCGAGTTTAGAAATTCATTTTATACATCAAAAACGTTTCATGCATACCTTTAAATAGTACACTAACCCTTTCAAATTGTAAACATATTGAATGGGTAGAATCATTGTTTTTCATAACATTTTTATCTTTTTCACTGATAAAATCTAATGGAAGAAGATCATTTGCTCCAAAATTTTCTCTCGTTTTTTAAAAAAATTTTGTTTTTCATCTTCCGTACCATCATACATCGTTTTTCCTGTACATGCCTCTACAGTCAGTTGAAACCAACGCCTCGGGTCTTCAATGTATGTATCATAGACAGGATAAACGATTGCAGATTGCAACGTAAATTCTTCTTTCAGCACCGAACTAAGTAGCGCATCTTCATTCCCATAATGGTCTGATAACACACACAATTGTTGATAACTTGACTGTTGCTGTGGCTTAGGCAAATCTTTGGGTATAACTTTGACTAGTTTTTCTTCAATCGTCAAATAGAAAACAGGGTTGCATTCATTCAATTGCCTAAGCGTCTCCAGCAATTTTGCCCTCGCTAAAATATGGACCTCTGGTAATACAATCAGTTTACTCGCTGTTTGGATAAACTCATGGTAAGGAAGCTGTTCGATCTCCTCAATAGACGACAGCTGACGTGCTGGTTCCAATGAAGGAAGTTCCTCCGATTTTTTATGGAGCGCCTTGACTTTTTGCCTCTCCATTTGGCCGGATAACTCTTCTGCAAATTGGATTTTTTCAATGATACGCTGCTCAAAAGATTCATAAAAATCTGTACTTGCTATCAATTTTCTAGCATATAAAAAATCTTGTGCACTGATTAACAAGTCAAAATAAAATTCAGCAAACTCCTCGTTTTGAAGATACTGTTTTTCATGTAAGAGTGCTTGTTTCAACGCTTCTTTTTTCTCGTCTAACTCATAAAGACAAAAAACAAGCAGGCTATTAGCCTCAAAGCTTTCTTTCAACTCGTAAGCACGTTGAAATAGTTCTTTTGCCTGCTCATATTGCTGGTTTGCTAGTGCTTGTTGGGCCACTCGCATTAAATTCTCATATTTTTCTGGAAAATCAATCGGCTTCACGCAGTGTCCTCCTCTTGCTTATGTTCAGCTCATGTTCAATAGTAGCAAAACAAAAAAAGCATGACAATTAAAAATAATCGAAGCATCCTCTAAAAGCTAGATTTTTGATCTGACTTTTATAAGATGCTTCAAACTACTGTTTTTTATGGATCATCAGCTGTTAACTTCTTGGTTGAATGCTTTGATCAGATTAATCGTAACGACACTTGTATTAGTGAAAAAATCTCCCAGATGCTGCTTTTTCTGATTAAAGATTGCTGGAAGATACCCTAACATCAGCAAAGGAAACTTTAAAATGAATCGGCAAGCACCTTCTCTAACTAAAACAGTTGACCAGCTAAGTTCTTCTTCATCAAAGCTGATGACTCGAATACCGAAGATCATTTTCCCAATCGTTTGGCCATGATTGAGTTTCGTCAATAAAACAAAATACGCTAAATAAATGAGTAATGCCGTGAATCCATAGAGACTCAAATACGAATCTGAAAAATTCAGCCAACCTAGATTTTTGGCAATACCAAGTGTTAAACGTGTAATAGCTCCGATACACAAAAGATCGATCAAGAAGGCAAACATTCGGATCAAAAAGCCTGCATAGAAATAATGAGGAAAATCATTTGCTTTTGGTGGTTCATTTTTTGTGTCAGTATACTTTTTCCATTTCCGTTGTTTCTTTTTGATTTCTTCTGATGTCATCGGTTCTCTTTCAAAAGAGCTCAGCACTTTTTGGGAAAAGCTTGGATCAGGTCCCACAGCAGGCTGCTGTTGCCTCTCTCTTCCTTGTTCCTTATTTTCGTTTGGAAGTTCCGTCATGCTTACTCACCTCCGTAATAATACATTGCTTTTGGTGATTCTGCAGTTCCGAGATTCTCAAGTATTGATAAGATCTGACTAGTTTCAGAAGATTTCAATCCTTGGAACTCTGCCAGTTTGCTCCCTAACCATGTGCTGGCAAATCCAGATGATGGGGAGGAATATTCTACTAATTCAGCATCTTCAAGCTTTTGTTCCTTTCGCATAGCTTGTAAGGCGTCTTCAGGGAATCCCAATTCATCAACTAAACCTACTTCTTTTGCTTGGACACCATCATAAATCCTTCCATCTGCTATTTTTTTGACTGCTTCTTCAGATTTATTCCGTCCCTCGCTAACGATTCTTACAAATCGTTGATACGCACTATCAATATACGCTTGAAGCACTGCTTCCTCTTCTTTTGTCTCTGGGCGTGTTCCTGATCCCATATCTTTCAACGCGCCACTTTTCACTGTTGTGTCTTCCACACCCAGTTTTTCTAAAAGCCCTGAATAATTCAATCCTGACATGATCACACCAATTGAACCGGTCACTGTTTCTTCGGTTGCAAAGATTTTATCTGCTTGAGCAGAAATATAGTAACCACCGCTAGCTGCCATGTTTTTCATACTGACATACATCGGGATATCATGTTCTTTACGGATCGTATCTAATTTCTTAGCGATTTCCGCACTTTCATAGACACCGCCACCAGGAGAGTTTACTTCTAAAAAGATTCCTTTAACTGTTGGATCTTCTTCCACAGCTTTCAGTTGTTCCATGAAATTTTCATGGTTATAACCTTCAGAAGCAAATAAGCCAGAAGATCCTCCTGCAGCAATCGTTCCATCTACTGTCAGTTTTACGATTTTTTGCGTACTGTCTCCCTCTTCCAACACATTTGGTACTAACTCTTCATCCCCGTATAACCAACTGTTCAACCCTTCGACTTGATTGTTTTCCTGAGGGTTAGTCAAACTCGCCGAAACTAACGAAACCACAAATAATCCCGCAGCAATCAGAACTGCTGCCCAACGTTTTTTATTCATTCTTTCTCCTTTCTAATACAAGTTTTTTATGACGATTACAGTTTCTGACTTCTCGGAAGCGTCGAACCGCTCTGCTTTTTCTTCACGCGCATACCCAGAAAATGATTCTTTTGTCCATTCATCTTCTACCGTAAACTCTCGCGCTTGGACAACTTCCAAGGCATCAGGTGCGATTTCCTGGATGCTATCCCAACCAGTATCTAAAAATATTTTTGTATCATCTGATACACCAGCTGATGCTTCAAATTCGGACAATTGTTTTTTTAACATTCCAAGTGTCATGATTTCAATTTTTGAATCCATTTTTCTCCTCCTTCATCCTATTACTTTCCATTGTACCGAACTCCTGAAAAAGATGATAGACAAAAACCGATTATTTTTTGATACAAAACGCACACCCAAAAGGCAATTCGATATATACCAATTTATTTTTATTCTTTTTTTGTTGACAAAAACATTCGCAAAAGGGTATGATTTTAAATGTTTCCAGATAAAAAACAAAAAAGGAGGATAGTTATACCTTTTAGGATAGCGCCTGGTCTGTGTAAACAGATGACGAGGAGAGGGTTTATCGAAAGATTCGGCGGATGACCCTAGGGACTGCACTCTACAGAAGATCCACAAAAAGTATCTGCAAAGATAAAACAAAAGGATTTTCCTGCAGCTGGAAGCATTCATACGAATTCATTATAGAAAGTAGGATGTTTTTTATGTGCGGAATTGTTGGAATGATTGGATTAAAAAATGTAACACCAGGATTGATTGGCGGGCTAGAAAAATTGGAATACCGCGGTTATGATTCAGCTGGCATCTTTGTCTCAGATGGCACGACAGATCATTTAGTCAAAGCACAAGGCAGAATCCAAAATTTAAAAGATAGAATAACTTCTGATACTACAGGAAATATAGGCATCGGCCATACACGTTGGGCAACCCACGGACAACCATCTGAGGAAAATGCCCATCCACATACTTCACAAAGCGGGCGTTTCGTGCTTGTCCATAATGGCGTGATCGAAAACTTCGAAGAACTTAAAAATGCTTATTTAACAGATGATCACTTTATCGGTGAGACAGATACTGAGATTATCGCTCATCTGATTGAAACTTTTGCGAAGGATATGACGGCAAAAGAGGCATTTTTAAAATCTTTGCGCGTCATCAAAGGTTCTTATGCTTTCGCTTTGATTGATCGTACAACACCTGATGTGATTTATGTAGCGAAAAACAAAAGCCCATTGTTAGTCGGACTTGGTGATGGATTCAATGTAATTGCTAGCGATGCAATGGCTATGCTTGCTCATACGAAGAAATTCGTCGAGGTCGAAGATGAAGAGATGGTTACCGTTACATCAGACAAAATTATTATCCAAAATTTTGCGGGCGACATTATGGAACGTTCTTCATTTGAAGCGCAAGTAGATGCTTCAGATATCGAGAAAGGCACCTATCCTTTTTATATGCTGAAAGAAATCGACGAACAGCCTATTATCATGCGTCGTATTGCTCAAAAATACGTAACAGAAGACAATCGGGTCCCTCTTGATCCAAAACTGATCGATACATTATCTGACAGCGATCGAATCTACATCGTTGCTTGCGGAACTAGTTACCATGCGGGATTAGCTGGTAAACAGACTTTGGAAGAATTGACACAGATTCCTGTCGAGGTTCATTTAGCCAGTGAATTCGGCTATAACACACCTCTTCTTTCACAAAAACCATTCTTTATTTTCTTGAGTCAAAGTGGCGAAACAGCGGACAGTCGGCAAGTGCTGGTAAAAATCAACCGTCTCGACTATCCTTCACTTACGATTACAAATGTTGCTGGCTCTACTCTTTCGCGAGAAGCATCCTTCACCCTATTGTTGCATGCCGGACCTGAGATTGCAGTAGCATCAACGAAAGCTTATACTGCACAAATAGCAGTACTGACTTTATTAGCCAAAGCTATCGGTGACAAAAAAGAAGTAGAAACTTCTCTTTCGTTCGATATCACTCATGAATTGAGTTTAGTCGCAAATGCGATGGAATCGGTCATTGCCCAGAAAGATTATTTAGAGGAGCTGGCTGCAGAATACCTCAGTGACACAAGAAATGCTTTTTATATCGGACGCGGGGCAGACTACAACGTTTCTCTTGAAGCCGCTTTGAAATTGAAAGAAATCAGTTACATCCAGGCAGAAGGTTTTGCTGCTGGTGAATTGAAACACGGAACAATTGCTTTGATTGAAGAAGGAACACCCGTGATCGGAATCATCAGTGAAGAAGTGACTGGCGCGCATACTCGAGGTAATCTGAAAGAAGTCGAAAGCCGTGGTGCTAAAACATTAGTTATCGTCTCAGAAGGATTAGAAAAGGAAAATGACCAACTAGTACTGCCAGCAGTCCACCCTTATCTGTCTACTCTTGCTACAGTCGTGCCGACTCAATTACTTGCCTATTACGCCACACTGTTACGAGGGTTTGACGTTGACAAGCCACGTAATCTGGCGAAATCAGTGACAGTTGAGTAACGTTTCTGTACGGGAAATCATTTGATTTTTGCAGTCTTTTGTAAAAAAATAAAAGCATAGTATGTACCGAACACCAAAAATTTGATTTTTAGTGTTCGGTATTTTTACTTTATTTCCCGTTTACTTTTTAAAACCTCGTTTAAATAAATCGTTCACTTTCTCTGTCTATAATATTGGAGTTCCTTTAATAATTTGGCTTTTAATTCCGTTTCTTCAACTACTTCAAGTAAATCAAACCCTTTTTGCATTAATTTTGTATCGTTTTGGCAGTACCCCAATCTTACGAAGATTATGCCTAGAAAATCAGCTCGTTTTGCTCGTTTCGCCATATCTTTTGCTAGATTCAACGTGTATCGGCCATCTTCTACAAGATTTTTTTGTATATATATTTGAGAGATATTCATCAAAAGTGTCAGCCTTACTGTATCGACAACATCCAATCGATTATATCTATCAAGCGTAGCTAATAGAATAGGATACATTATTTCTAACGTGCTGATTTCTAGATGAAATGAAATGATCGCAAATATTTGAATATCTCTTAATGTCCACACCTCTATTTTTGAAAGCCGCTGCCAAATCGGAGTCACCAACCCTTTGAATTCTGTTTTATCAAAGTCTATAGGATCAGCAGATAAATACAAGCGTAAAATCAACAGGATTTCTTCTATTTTTTTATCTGAACAAGTAGATGTAAATTCTAAACATCGTCTATACAACTTTCTTATCTGTGCACTTTCTGTATTTGAAATAATAGAATAAAAATCCTCAATAAGCCTTGTACGATTATCTCTATTATCTCTATTCTCTATATTTGCCAAATATCTAAATTCATCTAAAGATACATCTATCCTCTCTAATAAATAACAAGCATTTTCAAACCTTGGCTCCGTCTCATTTTTTTCAATCCGCGAAAGAGTTGTCCTATCTAAAAAATCATTACAAACTTCTTTTTGAGTCATTCCTTTCCCTTTCCTTATAAATCGATACATTTCGCCAAACCTCAATTTTTTCTCCCTCCAAAATTTTTGTGAGCTTATGCAACAAATCTACCAAAAACAATTAGATGATTATAAAATATAAGGGTAACAAAGAAACTATTATACTTATATTATAACAAAAACAAAATGGAGGTTGGCCTATGATAAGAAAAATGCTTATTATTTTTGTCACTACAATTGTTGTTTCCTCACTCGTCCTGACTTCTACTGCAATCGTCTCCCTTGCTTCTGAATTAGATACTACCACTATCAAGCCTGATGTTTACAAAAATGATAGTTATGAAGATGCTAACGGCAATAGAGGGACTGGTAGAATAACCTTGACTGAAGCACGCTGGAGTTCTACCTATGATTTTCGATGGTAACAAAATTAACGCTCTTACGCTGGTCTATTCTCTTTTTTGATAGTATAGTTGCTTCTCTTGTTTTGTACTTCCTTATTGCGGACGGGCAAAACTATTATTACGTCTATCTATTGGCTCAAATTCCTAGTTATATTATTCTTGATCATATCCACAAAAAAATAGGATTAAAAGCAGATAAAGCACGCAAACGTGCTATTTTACTAGTGATGTTGAGTTTTTTCATCTCTTACATTGGTATAATATTTCTTACACAATATGTTTTTAAATAAAAGAAAAAGCAAAGACCAGCGACGAATAACCGTCACTAGTCTTTGCTTTTTCTCTTCTACCTTAGGTTCTTAATCTAGACCGATTTCTTCTTTGACTACTGCTGCGATTTTATCGACATAGTAATTGACTTTCTCATCGGTAGGCGCTTCTGCCATCACACGAAGTAATGGTTCTGTGCCGGAAGGGCGAACTAGGATTCTACCTTCTGACCCCATTTCAGCTTCTGCTTCTTCGATCACTTTTTTAATTGCTGGAACATCCATCGCACCATTTTTATCACTTACACGGATATTCACTAATTTTTGCGGATAAATCGTTACCTCTGCTGCAAGCTCAGATAATTTTTTACCCGTCTGTTTCATAATATTCAACAACTGAATTCCTGAAAGCATCCCATCACCAGTTGTGTTGAAATCTAAGAAAATCATGTGTCCAGACTGCTCGCCACCAAAATTATAATCGTTTTTGCGCATTTCTTCTACAACATAACGATCACCGACTTGTGTAACGACATCTTTCAGACCGATTCCTTCTACCGCTTTGTGGAAGCCTAAGTTGCTCATCACAGTTGTAACGATGGTGTCTTTTTTCAAGCGATTTTTTTCTGCTAAGTATTTAGCACAGATAAACATGATTTTATCACCATCGACGATATTCCCAAGTTCATCTACCGCGATGATGCGATCGCCATCGCCATCGAAAGCTAGACCAGCGTCCGCTCCTTTTTCAACGACCATCTCAGCTAAACGTTCTGGATGCGTAGAACCTACCCCATCATTGATGTTTAAACCATCTGGATTTGTGCCCATTGTATAGAAATCTGTTTCAAGATCAGCGAACAAACGATTGACACTTGTTGAAGTTGCTCCGTTTGCTGCATCGACACAAATCGTCAAACCGGAAAGATCGCCATTGATCGTTTGAACAAGGAATTGAGAATATTTCAATAAACCTTCTGGAAATTCTTCTACAGTTCCCAAACCGTCAGCTGATGGACGAGGCAATTCATCTACTTCTGCATCCAACAATGCTTCGATTTCTAGTTCTTGATCATCTACTAATTTAAAACCGTCTGCACCAAAAAATTTGATTCCATTATCCTGCGCTGGATTGTGAGAAGCAGAGATCATCACTCCTGCACTTGCTTTTTGTAACCGTGTCAGATAAGCAACACCTGGCGTAGAAATCACACCTAGTTGGAACACTTCGATACCCACCGATAAAAGTCCTGAAATCAGCGCTTCTTCTAACATTTGACCTGAGATTCTTGTATCCCGCCCCACTAGTACGCGTGGGCGTTTTCCTTCTTCTTCATGCTGGCTTAGGACATAACCTCCGCATCGTCCCAGCTTAAATGCAAGTTCTGGCGTAAGCTCCTTGTTGGCTTCACCGCGGACGCCGTCTGTTCCAAAATATTTACCCATAGTTGTAAAATTACTCCTTTAACTTAATTTTCCGAGGAATTTGTTCTGCTCATTTGTGTTGATTCGCTTGTTTGCGACGTTTCTTCTGTACTCGTGGATGAACTGCTTGTTGCAGATTCCGAACTAGAAGAGATGGACGTTGTTGTTGAAGGTACCGTTACTGAATCAGCAGATGTGGTGCTTGTACTTATATTTGTATCTTGTTGTGTCCGACTGCTCGTCGAAGCGGAGCTGCTGCTTGACGTTTGCATTACGGGTGTAATCTCCACACTGACTGATTTAGGTTTGATACTTAGTCCTTCTTCTACTGGTATTTCGATTTTACGAGTTGTTCGATGACTGATTCCTGAGACATTGATTGGTACAACGATACTGTCGCCGATTGACGCAAGCAAATCGCTAGATCCGCTTACTTCTGCTTCCAGGTCTGAAAAACTGAAATCATAGCTTTTAACCCCAGCAGCCGGTGTTCCTTGTTGCGTCCCATAAAGTCGTACCGTTTTGCTTGGTTTGATTGCATCAGCTTTCACAGTTACTTGCACTGGATCGGAAATGATACTTAATATTTCTCCTGCTGCGTTCAGCGCTTGTATCGGCACTTCACTATTGATTCCATCATCCGTGACCATCGAAGCATCTACATCAGCTACTACTCGTTTGATTTCGGCCAACGTTTTATCACCTGTAGTGATAGAGACTTTTTTAGGACTAACGGAAGTATCATCCAGATCATATCCAGATGGTGTGATCGTTGAAGGAATCAATGTTTCCACATCGAAATCTTTTGTCACCTTTTTCTCAACCGTTACTGTAATAGTTGATGGTTCCATCTTTGCTGTGACAGCACTGCTCAAGTTCTGAATTTTCAGCGGAACTTCATGTGTTCCTTCGCCAAGCTTAGTGATATCTGCAGTGATGCGAAACATCCGTGTATCTTCGTTTGCTTCTGCATTCAACTGGACTCGGTTTGCACTGGAAAGTTTGACCGTCACTGTGTTTTCATATCCATGGATATAATAGCGTTGCGAATCATAAGAAATTTTGATTGGCACACCAGTGACTGTTTGATTATACGCTTCATTTCCAGAAAGCGTGTTTTGAACGGACTGTCCATTTGCATTGAAGTACAGTGCAATACTGAACAGCAATGCAATAAAACTGTAAAGAATACTTGTCCGTTTCTCTTTTGAGATCATTTGCGATCCCCTCCCTTAGTCATACCGTCTAGGAAAGATTGAATCACGTTTTTCTTATTTTTTGTTTTCTCTTCAGCAATTAGTTCTCTACGCAAGATTGCCAAATATTCTTGCTGGGATAAGCCAGCCATCAGTTCATTGTCTAACGTGATGCTGACGTCCCCGGTTTCTTCAGAGACAACGATGGTGATCGCGTCGCTGACTTCGCTTATACCGACAGCTGCCCGGTGTCGAGTCCCGAATTCTTTAGGGATCAACATACTTTCTGATAGTGGAAGATAGGCGCTTGCTACTGCGATCTTTCCTTCTTTTACAATAACTGCACCATCATGCAGCGGTGTATTAGGAATAAAGATATTGATCAGCAACTCCCCAGTGATATCTGCATCTAAAGCAATCCCTGTCTCAATATACTCATCTAATCCAGTATGACGTTCGATAGTGATCAGTGCACCGATTTTTCGCTTGGACATATATTGGATGGCTTTGTCAAAAGACAAGATAATCTTCTCATCTTCCTGCTGTTCGCTTTTTGATTGTTTGAAAAGCGAACTGCGTCCAAGATGTTCCAGTCCTCTCCGGATTTCCGGCTGAAAAATCACGATAGCAGCTATCACCCCGTACGTGATGACTTGGTTCATCAGCCAAGACAAGGTGTGCAGACCAATGATTTCTGCTACGATTCGGATAACAATAAAAATAGCTACACCTTTCAGAAGCTGAATCGCTTTTGTGCCTCGCAGCAGTTGGATCAGTTTGTATACAAGATACCAGACAACCAGAATATCAAGTATGTTCACCAAAAAATTCAGAGAGAACAAGTCACCGGAAAACATTTGCTGCCAATAGTCCAAATTAAAAAGTTCCCCGATTTGAAATGACATAAAAAGCCTCTCTTCTCTTTTGAGATTTCCTCTCTAGTATATCATATGTTTTAATTTTAGAGGCTGATCTACTCGTTTTTTTCTTGAGAAAAACACATAATTTTCAAGAAAATTACAAGTATGCGTTTTATTTTTCTCTAGAATAAAAATTTTTAAACCTCAGAGAATTATTCATTACATTTTTTCTGTTATTTTTCACTTTTTTCTTCTGTAACGTGTTCCATTTTTTTACGTCGTTCTGCTCGAGCGGCTCTTCGGGCAGCTCTTCTTTCTTCCGCTTCAAGATCCGTCGTTTTTTCTTTTCTCGTCTTAACGACTACATCAATGGACTCTTCTGGTTCAAGTCTTTTCTTGATTTTTTCTAATTCTCCTGACAGTGCAGCATAGTTGTAAAAACGTTTTTTAGCATCTTGGACAGTCTTTTCAAATAAAGCTTTTGCAAGATTTGGATTTGCGTTCTCTAGTGAAGAAAAGCGAACCTGTTTCCTCATGAAATCAGGCATAGTAGAGAAATCAGGTTTTTTGTAGTCCAAAGTCATTGGTTTCTTGTTTTTTTCGACCATTGTAGGGTTATATCGATATAATGACCAATAACCAGAAGAAACAGCTTCTTTTGCTTCTTTAAGCGATTCTTTCATTCCACCAAGCAAGCCATGTGTGATACAAGGTGTATAGGCAATAATCAGAGAAGGACCAGGATACTTTTCTGCTTCTTCAAATGCTTTGATTGTCTGCATTTGATTGGCCCCTGAAGCGATTTGTGCTACATAGACATTCCCATATGTCATCGCCATCATCCCTAAGTCTTTCTTTGAAGCATATTTTCCACTAGCTGAAAATTTAGCGATTGCCGAAGCTGGTGTTGCTTTTGAGGTTTGACCGCCAGTATTGGAATAGACTTCGTTATCCAAAACAAGGATATTTACGTCTGCTCCGCTAGCAAGTACATGATCGATCCCGCCAAAACCAATGTCGTAAGCCCATCCGTCTCCGCCAATCATCCATTGGCTGTTTTTTACGAATAGATCTCTTCTCTTGTATATTTCTTCCAGTTCAGGGACAATTGATCGTTCATTTTCGATCGCTGCTTGCAGTTTTGCTGCTCTTTGTTGCGTTCCTTCACTCTCAAAGAGATGTTCCAACCAGTCTTCCATCAATTCTCGCAGTTCTTCTGACACTTTTGGCAATACTTCTTTGATTGAATTTGCCAAAGCCTCACGACGAGTCTGTGCCGCCAGAAGCATACCATAACCAAATTCAGCATTATCTTCCAATAAAGAATTTGACCATGCAGGCCCTTGACCACATTCGTTTGTCGTATAAGGCGAAGCTGGAGAGGCACCGCCCCAAATAGAAGAACAGCCTGTCGCATTCGCAATCATCATTCGATCGCCGAACATTTGTGTCAATAATTTTACATAAGGTGTTTCGCCACAGCCTGAGCAAGCGCCTGAGAATTCAAGAAGTGGTTGGTTGAATTGTGTCGATAAAACCGTATTTTTCCCTTTCACTGGATTTTCTTTTTGTCTTAGCGTCATCGCAAAAGCCCAATTCATAGCTTGTTCTTTCTGTTCTTCATAAGGTTTCATCACTAAAGCTTTGCCTTTTGCGGGACAAGCCTCTACACACAGACCACAACCTGTACAGTCTTCCACTGAAACTTGGATACGGTATTTTACGCCGTCTGCGCCTCTCATTTCTCTCACGATAAATCCTTCTGGTGCTTCTTCCATTTCCTCTTCATCTGCTAAAAATGGACGGATGGCAGCATGTGGACACACAAAGGCACATTCATTACACATCGTACAGCGATCACTAATCCACTCAGGTACTTCTAAAGCGACACCTCGCTTTTCAACAGAAGCCGTTCCTAAAGGCATTTCGCCAGTTGTCATTCCATTTGCTACAAGCGTACCAACAGAGAGATGATTCCCTTCCTGCGCATTCACTGGCTCAAGGATTTCTTGTACATACCCCTTGTTCCTTTTATTGATTTTTTCAGGCATCTCCAATGTTTTCCAATTTTCTGGAATCACAACTTCATGAAGCAGTTCGATTGTCCGATCGATTGCCTGTATGTTTTTTTCTACGATAGCCATTGATTTATGCCCGTAGCTTTTTAGTGCTTCTTCTTTTAGCAACGGAATCACTTCATCAAATGGAATGATGTCAGCTAATTTAAAAAATGCTGTTTCCATTGCCGTATTGATCCGTCGTCCCAAACCAACTTCTTGGGCCAATCTCATGGCATTGATCGTATAGAACCGAATGTTATTTTCAGCCAAGTAACGTTTTAATTTTATGGGCAGATGCGTTTCTAATTGTTCGTCACTCCAAAGAGTATTCAGTAAAAAAATTCCACTTGGCTTCAATCCTTTGACTAAGTCATAGCTATGCAGGTAAGCTGGTGTGTGACAAGCAACAAGGTCCGCATGCTCGACAAGATACGCTGAACGTATCGGCGTATCTCCAAAACGCAGATGAGAGACAGTTAGACCGCCAGATTTTTTCGAATCATAATAAAAATAACCTTGAGCATATTTGTCTGTGTGATCCCCGATAATCTTGATGGCTGATTTATTTGCACCAACTGTTCCGTCAGATCCAAATCCCCAAAACTTTGCCTGGAATGTTTGCGGTTCTGTTAAATCTAGACTTTCTTTTGTTTCCAAAGATTGATAAGACACATCATCCACGATCCCAATGGTGAACCGTTTTTTGCGTATACTTGGATCTTTTTGCAATTCATCAAAAACTGCCGAGATTTGATCGGGTGTCACATCTTTCGAACCTAATCCGTAGCGACCACCAATAATAGCCGGGCGAAATTCAGAATCATATAACGCACTTTGAACGTCTAATAAAAGGGGTTCTCCCCCTGCTCCTGGCTCTTTACTTCGATCAAGAACAGCGATTGCTTTTACTGTATGAGGTAACTTTTGCACAAATGTTTCCACTGGAAAAGGTCGATAAAGATGGATATTCAAAAAACCTGTTTTCCCTCCGTTTGCATTCAAATAATCAACTGTTTGCTCAATCGTCTGTGCAACTGATCCCATCGAAACAATGACCTCTTCTGCATCAGCTGCTCCGTAATAAGTCACCAAATCATAAGAAGTACCTCGTAATCGATTAATCTCTTTCATATATTTTTGTACGATTGCAGGTAACTTATCATAATACGGATTGATTGTTTCCCGTTGTTGAAAATGAATATCTGGATTCTGGTTCGTGCCACTAACTGTCGGATGATTGGGATTCATCCCACGTTTACGAAAAGAAGCTAACTTCTCCTGATTGACCAAAGGAGCTAATTCTTCATATTCCAAAACTTCGATTTTTTGAATTTCGTGACTCGTACGGAACCCATCAAAGAAATTCAAAAAAGGCAATTCACCTTCAATGGAAGCAAGATGGGCAACAGGTGCCAAATCCATCACTTCTTGCACACTGCTTTCAGCTAGCATCGCAAACCCTGTTTGTCTTGCAGCCATCACGTCTCCATGATCTCCAAATATATTTAAAGCATTCGTCGTCACTGCCCGACTAGCAACGTGAAAAACACTTGGCAGTAGTTCCCCAGCAATTTTATACATATTCGGTATCATCAAAAGCAACCCTTGTGAGGCGGTATATGTAGTTGTCAGCGCACCAGTTTTCAGTGAACCGTGAACCACGCCAGCTGCTCCTGCTTCGGATTGCATTTCCACTACTTTTACTGGTTGACCAAATACATTTTCTTTTCCTGCTGCTGACCATTGATCGACTAATTCAGCCATGGTCGAACTGGGCGTTATCGGATATATTGCAGCAATCTCGGTAAAAGCATAAGAAATATACGCGGCTGCCGTATTGCCGTCCATTGTTTTCATTTTTCGCATGATTCATCATCCTTGTTCATATTCTCTCTTATTATCTGTTCCATTATAACGTAAAATATTCCATTTTTTCTTTTATTTAGAAAAATATTTCACATACGTCTATTTCAATCATTTTTTTAGAAAAACAATCTAAATCGTTGCCTTTTTTTGTCAGACATGTGTAAACTATAACCGAAAGAGGTGTTTTTACATGGATATATCAGTGATTGATGCAACAAAAACAACTACAGAAAAAGGTATTACTTATGGTTCATCAGATGCTCCTAAAAAAATGATCGAATTCATCAACTTAGCTTGCCCATATTGCCGACAATGGTTTGAAGAATCTCATGAGCTATTGGAAGAAGCCGTCCAAAGCGGTCAATTACAGAGAGTGATCAAATTATTCGATAAAGAAAAAGAAAGCTTGCAGCGAGGAAACGTGATGCACCGGTATATCACGATCAGCGATGGACAACAAGCAATCAAAGAGATCAAACAAATATTCGATACTCAAGACGAGTGGAAACATCTTTCGCTCCAAGGAGTAGCGGATTTTGCAGCAGATAAATTAGGGCTGGCAGAACAAAAAAACGAACAGCTGAGCCAAGCTATCATCAACGAAGCTGAGCAAGCACATATTCGATTTGTTCCAACCGTCATCTTGGGTAAAGAAATCTTTGATGAATCTATTTCAAAAGAAAAACTAAAAGAATTGATCCAAGCAAAATAAAACAACAAGGGGGCTGTGACAAAAGTCTTGTCACAGCCCTTTCCTAGTATGTTTTTTCCGAATAAACGGTGTTCCAGAAGTAGCTTCTGTCACAACCTCTCCACTAAACAGTATTCAATCAGATATAGTTTCCAGTGATCGTTTGTGCATTCTTTAATCCTCCTGGAATCCCTTCATAAAGGATACTTCCACCACCAGATCCACCTTCTGGTCCAAGATCAATGATCCAATCAGCACTTCGGATCACATCTAGATTGTGTTCAATAACAATGACCGTGTTCCCTTTATCCACTAAGTTATTGATAATTCGAATCCCATTTTCGACATCTGACATATGCAGTCCTGTTGTCGGCTCATCTAGAATGTATATTTGTCCATTTGTTTTCAATTCATTAGCTAATTTCAGCCTTTGTGCTTCTCCGCCAGATAAGGTGTCCATCGGCTGTCCAAGAGTCAGATAACCAATACCAACTTCTTTTAGATTCTCAAGCTTTCGCTGGATCTCTTTCTCATCAAAAAATTCAAGTGCTTCTTCTATGGTCATATCCATGACTTCTACGATATTTTTACCACGATAACGATAATCCAAAACAGTTGGATCATAACGTTTCCCATGGCAATTTGAACAAACTACCTCTGATTTGTCCATAAAGGATAGATTAAGCTCGATTACACCCATTCCTTTGCATTCTGGACAAGCCCCTTTAGAATTGTAGCTGAAATATCCAGCATCAACTTGATTTTCTTTACCAAAAGCTTTCCGAATGTTATTCATGATCCCACTGAATGTGGCTGGATTTGACCGTTTGTTCGTATGGATTGGATTTTGATCAATAAGTAGGCTTTCTGGAAAGTCTTTTAAAAATACTTGATTGACCAATGTACTCTTGCCAGAACCAGCTACCCAGAAACAACGGTAAAAACACCTTTAGGAATTTCTAAGCGAATATTTTTTAAATTATGCAAAGAGCTCTGGCGGCTAATAAAGGTTTCTGAAAATGTCCGTACTTCTTTTTTGATTGGTAATTGATGTCGCAAATAGTTTCCCGTTAACGTACCAGAATCCAGTAACCCATCATAATCCCCAGTATACATGATCTCACCGCCGTGACTTCCAGCATAAGGTCCTACATCCACGATATGATCGGCCACCTTGATGACATCAGGATCATGTTCGACTACCAGAACTGTATTCCCTTCATCTCGGATTTTTTTTAATAAATCATTAAGTAGATGGACATCTCTAGGATGCAATCCTGTACTTGGCTCGTCAAAAATATACATCATATTAGTCAAACTGCTAGCTAATTGCTTCACCATTTTTACTCGCTGTGATTCCCCTCCAGATAAACTTGAAGTCTCGCGTGTCAATGTCATATAGCCTAATCCAATATCAATCAAATCTTGGATACGTTTTTGGATACTGGCAATCAACGGATGACGCTCTTTGTTATCTAACGTTTCTAGTATTTGTAATAGTGAAGATAATTCTTTTGCGGTCAAATCGTATATATTATAACCGTTTATTTTAGAGTTTAGGACTTCGTGTGAGAAACGTTTTCCTTGGCATTCTGGACAAGTGTCCATTTTGGTATACGTCTCCAGAACCTTTGCTGTTTTTTTCGTTGTTTCTTTTTCAGTATGGACATTGGTTCGCATGAATCGAGTGACAATCCCTTCATAAGTCACATTCATATCTCCCGCACTTGGTATATTGATTCTCTCTGCTTTTCCATACAATAATCGATCGTATTTTTCTGATGTGTATTCGGAGATTGGTTTGTTTGGGTCGAATAAACCAGTCTCTGCATACATTTTCCAATACCAAGTCCCTACCGTGAAATTGGGAAGCAAGATTGCTCCTTCATTTAGTGAGCGTGTCGCATCTACAGCGGCATCGATATTCAATGTTATCGTTTTTCCAATTCCTTGGCAGACAGGGCACATACCTTGAGGATCATTAAATGAATACGCGTTGGCATAACCTAATGGCGGTTCAGCAAAGCGTGAAAATAAAATTCGAAAAAGTGCCTGAATATCCGTTGCAGTACCTAAAGTGGATCGAGCATTTCCTCCCAGTTTCTTCTGATTGATCAAAACAGCCGTGGATAAATGCTTGATCTCATCAATATCAGGTCTGCTATATTTAGGCAAAAAATTACGTGCAAAACTATTACAAGTCTCATTCAGTTGTCTGCCCGCCTCCTGTGCAATCGTATCAAAAACAATAGAAGATTTGCCAGACCCTGATACGCCAGTAAAGATGGTAATTTTATTTTTTGGGATACGCAAATCAATGTTTTTCAAGTTGTTTTCTCGTGCATGAATCAATTCAATATACTCTGTCATCCTTGTTTCTCCTTTAAAATCGATTTTTAAACAAATCTATGGCGAACAACGGGCAGTAATAGGGATTTATAGTTTGACAGAAGAAGAAAAGAAAAGTAAGTGATATTTTGTTAAATAAAAAAAACTGATACATCCGCACCTCTGCTTCATGTATCAGTTTTTACATTGGATTACACTGCTTCTTCACGTAGTTTTTCCGCAAATTCATTGATTTTGCGTATACGGTGATTGATTCCCGATTTGGATATCGTACCTGAGGGAATCATTTCCCCTAACTCTTTCAAACTGACTTCTGGATGCTGAAGCCGGAGTTCAGCAATTTCCTGAAGTTTTTCAGGAAGGGCATGCAGACCGACCTTTGCTTCGATCAATTCGATGTTTTCAATTTGTTTAGAAGCCGCATCAATCGTCTTATTCAAATTTGCTGTCTCACAATTAACTAGGCGATTGACCGAATTTCTCATATCCCGTACGATCCGCACGTCTTCAAATCGAAGCATCGAATTAGTTGCACCAATCAGTGTCAAGAAATCAGCAATCTTTTCTGCGCCTTTTAAATAGGAAATATAGCCATTGCGTCGTTCAAGCGTTCGAGCATGCAGTCCGTAATAATTCAACATATCGCAAATGTCTTGGTTGTGCTGTTCATAAATGGAAAATATCTCTAAATGGTAACGGCTTGTTTCTGGATTATTGACTGAACCCGAGGCCATAAAAGCCCCACGTAAATACGAACGCATTTTTTGCGAATTCCCCATAATCTCGTCCGAAACGTGTCCATTGAACATCATACCATCCATAATATCAAGATCCATCAACACATCTTTTGTGCCTTGCTTCAAGCGGACGATATAGACATTGTTCTTTTTTAATTTCATTTTTTTACGAACGAGTAGCTCACTTCGTACCTGATAATGATCTTTCAAAAGAGAATAGATACGTCTGGCAATTGCAGCATTTTCTGTTTGGACGTTCAAAATAAACTGCTGGTTCACAATACCTAAAGAGCCGTTCATTCGCAACAAAGCAGCTAATTCTGCTTTCGCATGTTCTCGATGAACTTCCAAACCAGTTAGTTCTTTCTTCACATCTGCAGCAAATGACATCCTATTCTCCTCCTTTCTCCAACAATAAATTGCTTAATATTTTGAACCGAAAACTAATCGGAATAATTCTTCTACCACTTTGTCTCCATCATGGAAGACACCACCGTCTTTCAATTCTAAAAAGTCGGTAGAAATCACTCGACAGCCTTCATTTCTCAATCCATGGAAATCATGTGCGACTTGTACTAAGTACTCATCATAGATTTCCGGGTCCATATAATCTTCTGGTACTTTTTCCGTATTGACTAGTACCGTGTCGATAAAAGGCTGCTTCAAATGCTTGTGTAAGACACGTATATGATCGGCATCGGTGAAGTGTTCAGTTTCCCCTTTTTGGGTCATGATATTACAGATATACACGGTTTCAGCAGTTGTATTAATCATAGCTTCGCCAATTTCTGGTATCACTAAATTGGGAAGGATGCTAGTGAATAAACTGCCGGGACCCAAAACGACCATGTCGGCATCCATAATTGCTGAAACGACTTTTCGTGCCGCTTTAGCTTCACTTTTATCATTCGTGTTGCAAACATAGACATGATCGATCGTTTTGCGATCAATCGCGATTTTAGATTCTCCTACTGCAGTCGTTCCGTCTTTAAAGACGGCATGCAAGGTCAAAGGCGTTTCTGAAGAAGGATAGACGTGTCCATCTACATGCATCATTTTCGCTAATAATTGAATCGCTTCATATGTGCTTCCTCGCATTTCGGAAACTGCAGCAATAATCAGGTTACCGATCGTATGATTGGCTAAGAACTGATCTTCTTTTTTAAAACGATATTGGAAAATATCTTCATAGAATTGCGGCATATCTGATAACGCTACTAAGACATTTCTCAAGTCACCAGGAGGAGCCATAGCGATCGATTCTCTGATTGCGCCGCTGCTTCCACCATCATCCGCAACAGTTACTACCGCCGTGATATCTGCTCCCTGATTTCGTAAACTTTTTAGGATAACCGGTAGACCCGTGCCACCGCCGACCACTACGATCTTTGGTTTTCTTATCCGGTAGGTTTTCATTTTCACGACCGGTTCACCGTCTCTTTCCTTTTATCCTTGTCCCGATGTGTCACATTGACTTTATATGTTTTTCCTAAAGCATTTGCCAAACGTTCAGTCAACGCCACAGAACGGTGTTGGCCGCCTGTACAGCCGATTGCAACTGTCAAGCTGCTTTTTCCTTCTTTGATATATCCAGGCAATACGGTTTCCAGAAGATCCAAAAATTTATGATAGAAAGATTGTGTTTCATCAAAGGACATCACATAATCATAGACTGGCTGGTCTTTACCAGTTAGTGGTCTTAGTTCTGGAATATAATGAGGATTTGGCAAAAAACGTACATCCATCACGATATCAGAGTCAATCGGCAACCCATATTTAAAGCCAAATGATACAAATTCGATTCGAAATCCTTGGTCTCCCTTTGACTTGAAAGACTCGTTGATTTTTTCGCGTAATTGTCGTGGTGTCAATGTCGTGGTGTCAATGATCACGGAAGCTTGTGCTTTCAAGTCGTCTAATATTGCCCGCTCTTTACGGATTCCTTCAGTGATCAAACCGTCCATTGCCATCGGATGCGTTCGTCTTGTTTCTTTGTAACGAGCAACTAGTTCTTCGTCCGAAGCATCTAAAAACAAGATAGAAGTGTCGATGAAGTTCGTATTTTCGATTTCAATCAACATGTTTTGAATTTCTTCAAAGAAAGAACGAGAACGTAAATCTACTCCTAAAGCCATTTTTGTGACTTTACCTGATTCTTTGATTAATTCCCAGAATTTTGGAATCAATCGAGGTGGCATATTATCGATACAAAAATAGCCCATATCCTCAAAACTTTGGATAGCTACTGTTTTTCCTGCACCGCTCATACCTGTTATGATGACTAATTGCAAATTATCTGTCATATTTACGAACCCCTCTCACATTGTACATAATAAAATTATATCATTCCGGGCGTATCATTACCAGCTTTCTTTCTCTTTTACAAAAAGATTTGGACCAAATATCTTTTAGGATATTTGCCCCAAATCCAAGATTTTTCTACTTTTCAGATACTGTATCTAATGCTTCGTTTCTTTCAGCTAATGCACGTTCGATCGTCCGATCCGCTAAAATAGATTGAGCATCGATCACTGGGTAATGATTATCTTCAGCAAATTCATGCATCAAAGATAATTCCGTGCAACCTAGAATAACTTTTTCACAGTTTAATCGCTCTACCGCTTCCTCCAAAATCTCATAGTAGAGTTCTTGATTCAAGTGATCTGACTCTTTGATTTCATGATAGATCAAATAATTGATTTTTTCTTGAAGCGCAGTATCAGGAATCACTGTTTCGAATCCAAGATTTTTGACTTCGCGTTCATAGATTCCAGCTTTCATACTTCCTTCTGTTCCTAGAATCGCTACTCTCCCTGTCGTATGCTGACGGACAAGTTCATTTGCTGCTTCTCTTGGCATATGCAGAATAGGAATATCCGTTGCCGCTTGTAATTCTTCAAAAAAGTAATGTGCTGTGTTACAAGTCAACACAATGAAGTTTGGTCGCAATAAATTTTGTTTCTCAATATCGTCCAGCAGAAACGGCACTGGATTTTCTTCTGATCGATCTAAAATATAAGCTGTACGATCAGGAACTGTTGCATGATTGAATAAGACATAATTCAAATATTCTTGATCTTTTGTAGCTTTCGTTCGGTGGTTGATCAAGCGAACAAAACTTTCTGTCGCCATCGTGCCCATTCCGCCTAAAATACTGAAAAAATTCTCCATGAACTAGCCTTCTTTCACATGAAAATACTTTTTGAATCTTGGAATATAGTTATGGAACATATATTTCATCAACATCCAGCGCTTGATTGACCGATCTTTTTCATAAAATACAGTAGTGCCGTAACGATTTTCTTTGATCATTTGCTCAGCTAGTTTTTTGTCTTCATTTTCCCGAGCATATTCTAAAAAGATTTTTTTGGGCACACCCATCCATAATCTTGCTTTATCTGATTGATTCGTTCCATAGGTCGTTTCAACAAAGGGTTTGTTGAACACTCGATCTTCCGTGACGAAACGAGCCAGATTCAAGCCGTTCAATGTCACAAAGAAACTGCTACGTCCTTGTCTCAAATTGATTTCAAATAATTTATATTCTCCATCTCTAGGATCATACTTCATATCGAAATTGGCAAAGCCGGTATATTCGATTTTTTCCAAAAATGCTTTAATGGTTTGATAGATTTTTTCGTTATAATCTGGCATGATCACAACGTAATTTCCAATCGATGCTGGTGTAGGATCTTCTAAAAGTGGATGACCAAGACACATCATCCGAACTTGATGATCTTCATCTACATACGCATTTAGCACACGCATATTACTATCATCACCGGGGATAAAATCTTGTGCGATCATTTCACTAGTATAACCGGCTTCATAGATCCGACCTAAAATCAAATCAAACTCTTCTCTCGTTTCTAGAATAAACGCTTTTTTTCTTCCTTCAAATTGAACAGAAAGGTACTCCACACTGTTTGCGGGTTTCAAAGCAACCGGGAATTCAAAAGGCAATTCCTGTTCTAAGCGTCCATTTACTAACATTTCTTCTCTGACGATCAATGTTTTAGGATACGGAAGATCATATTCTTCACAAACTTCATAAAAGCTTACTTTATTGATCAGTCTTTCAAATAAAGAATAATCAATATACGGACAGATAAAATATTCTGACAGCTCTTGCTTATGTTGAGAGATCAATTCTGCATACCCATCACCACAAGCGATCAAAAGATATTTTTTACTCTTATCAGAATATCTTTCTTTTGCCAAACGAAGCATCGTCTCGATAAATACAGGGTCTTTATCAAATCCTGGAATGACTTCTACATTGACGATTTTACTGTAGCGGGTAGGGGCTAATTGATCAGAAGCATATGCTTGGCAGACTTTGCCGTATGCTTCGTTAAAAGAACGTGCCATACCATAAACGTTCATGTCGCTTCCTAATAATATAGGGATAAATTCTTCATTTTCAATACTGTTCATCATTATCTCTCACTTACTCATAATCTCTTGTTTTTCTTTTCTAACTACACAAGGAATATCATACCATAAAGAAAAAAGCAATCAAAGGAAACTCCTCCGATTGCTCAATTCTTTTTTGAACGGATTGAACTTATAGGAAGTTTTTATCTATACCAATCAGTGTAGAAAGAACTACCATGTAATGATTCTAGAACACTAGTATTAAGAAAACAAGCACAAATTCATTTTTTTATGTTTTTTTAACTATCTCAGCGATCTATCTTCTTTATACCATTATTTTTTTCAAATAGTGACCTGTATAGCTTTCTTTTACATCAATGATTTCTTCTGGAGTTCCAGTCGCAAGGATCGTTCCTCCGCCTTCTCCGCCTTCTGGTCCTAAATCAATGATATGATCGGCTGTTTTGATTACATCTAGATTGTGTTCGATCACTAAAACTGTATTACCAGCGTCTACTAACCTTTGTAACACTTGCAGCAAACGGGCGATATCGTCGCTATGAAGACCAGTCGTTGGTTCATCTAATATATAGAAATTCTTTCCATTAGAGATTTTGTGTAATTCACTGGCAAGTTTCATCCGTTGCGCCTCGCCACCGGACAATGTCGTTGCTGGTTGTCCCATCGTCACATACCCTAAGCCAACATCAACGATCGTTTGCAGTTTGCGATGAATCTTTGGAATATGCTTGAAGAATTCTACAGCATCTTCTACCGTCATTTCCAAAACATCTGCAATGCTTTTTCCTTTGTAATGCACTTCTAATGTTTCAGAGTTATATCGTTTGCCATGACATACTTCACAAGGAACATAGACATCAGGCAAAAAGTGCATTTCGATCTTAATAATCCCATCCCCGCGACACGCTTCACAACGACCGCCTTTTACGTTGAAACTAAAACGACCTTTCTTATATCCCCGCATTTTTGCCTCGTTTGTTTGAGCAAATAACCCACGGATATCATCAAAGACACTCGTATAAGTCGCTGGATTACTTCTCGGCGTCCGTCCGATTGGGCTTTGATCGATGTCGATGATCTTTTCGATACTTTCGTAGCCGGAAATTGTCTTGAATTTACCTGGCTTGGCAGAATTCTTATTTAATTTCTGCGCTAATGATTTCTTTAAGATACTATTGACCAATGTACTCTTTCCAGAACCAGACACACCTGTTACTGCTACAAATTCTCCTAAAGGAAATTCGACACTGATATTTTTCAGATTGTTTTCTGAAGCACCAGTAATCTTGATTGCTTTCCCATTACCTTTACGGCGTTCTTTTGGCACCGGGATCGATTTTTTCCCTGAAAGATATTTCCCTGTCAAAGAATTTTCGTCATTAGCTACTTCTTCAGGAGTACCTGCAGCAACGATTTGTCCGCCTTGTTCCCCTGCTCCAGGTCCGACGTCAATCAGATAATCTGCTGCCCACATCGTATCTTCATCATGTTCGACCACAACGAGTGTATTGCCAAGATCACGCATTTTCTTCAATGAGCCAATCAGTCGATCATTATCGCGTTGATGTAATCCGATCGATGGTTCATCTAAAATATACAGAACTCCAGAAAGATTCGATCCAATTTGCGTAGCCAATCTGATTCGCTGTGCTTCTCCTCCAGATAACGTTCCCGAAGCACGACTCAAGGTTAGATAGTCTAATCCGACATTTTCTAAGAATGAAAGTCTGTCATTTACTTCTTTTAAAATCGGTTTGGCAATCACTTTTTCTTGTTCAGATAATGTAAGGTTTGAGAAGAAGTCTACTGCTTTTTGGATAGACAATTCATTTGTTTGCCCAATATTCGTTCCATTGATTTGAACAGATAATGCTTGAGGATTCAAACGATAACCTTTACACGTCTGACAAGTCAATTCGGTCATATAAAGACGCATTTGCTCACGCGTGAAATCACTGTTCGTATCATGATAACGACGTTCGATATTTTTCAATACTCCTTCGAAAGTTGTTTCTACATCGCGAACGCCACCAAAATCATTTTCATAATGGAAATGGAAAAGTTCATCTGTTCCATTTAAGATGATCTCCTGATGTTCTTCCGGTAATTCTTCGAATGGTGTATCCAAATCGATACCGAAACTTTCGCAAGCCTGCGCTAACATTTGAGGATAATATTGAGAGCTGATTGGGTTCCATGGAACGATTGCACCTTGACTAAGCGTCTTCGTTCTATCTGGAATGACTAAATCTTGATCGACTTCTAATTTGACGCCTAAACCGTCACAGTCTGGACAAGCTCCAAAAGGCGCATTGAAGGAGAACAGTCTTGGTTCTAGTTCACCAACAGTAAATCCGCAATAAGGACAAGCATAGTGTTCGCTAAACAACATTTCTTCTTCGCCAATCACGTCAACCAAAGCATAGCCGTCTGCCAGTCGCAAGGCTGCCTCTAAAGAATCAAATAGACGAGAACGAATTCCTTCTTTCACAATGATCCGGTCGATGACGATTGCGATATCGTGTTTTTTGTTTTTCTCCAGCTCAGGTACTTCACTTAAATCATAGATTTCGCCATCGACTCGAACGCGGACGTATCCCTCTTTTTGAATTCGTTCGAATATTTTTTTGTGTTGACCTTTTTTCTTTACCACGATTGGTGCCATTACTTGAATCTTTGTGCGCTCAGGTAAAGCCATTACTTGATCGGCCATTTGATCTACTGATTGACTGGTAATCTCGATATGATCGTTGGGACAAATCGGATGTCCTACACGAGCAAACAACAAGCGTAAATAGTCATTGATTTCCGTCACAGTACCTACTGTCGAACGAGGGTTTTTACTTGTTGTTTTCTGATCAATAGAAATCGCCGGACTCAATCCGTCGATGCTGTCTACATCTGGTTTATCCATTTGACCTAAAAACTGGCGGGCATACGCAGAAAGACTTTCTACGTATCTCCGCTGTCCTTCTGCATACAGTGTATCAAATGCTAAGGAACTCTTTCCAGAACCGGACAAACCTGTAACGACCACGAATTTGTCTCGTGGAATCGTGACATCTATATTTTTCAAGTTATGGGCACGTGCACCATGAATCGTAATTTTATCGTTAGCCATGTTGTCCTCCTACTTCGAAGCTTTTAATTCTAAAATCATATCTCGTACATTAGCGGCTGTTTCAAAATCCAAAGCTTTTGCCGCATCTTTCATTTCTTTTTCTAATTTCATCAATAACGTGTCTTTTTCTTCCTTCGTCATTTCTTCATACGACACTTGTACCGCTTCTTTTGTATCATCTTCCGATTCTTTCGTAATAGAAATCAAATCTCGGATTTCTTTAATGATCGTTTTTGGAACGATCCCATGTTCTTCATTGTACTTCTGCTGAATCGTACGACGTCTTGACGTTTCATCCATCGCTAAACGCATAGAATCCGTCACCTTGTCTGCGTACATGATTACTTTCCCTTCTTCATTACGAGCAGCTCGCCCAATCGTTTGGACTAAGGAACGTTCGCTACGTAAAAAGCCTTCTTTATCTGCATCCAAGATAGCAACAAGAGAAACTTCAGGTACATCTAATCCCTCACGAAGCAAATTGATTCCGACTAACACATCAAATTCGCCTAATCGTAGATCTCGAATGATCTCTGTTCGTTCCAACGTTTTGATATCACTATGCAGATATTTGACTTTGATTCCTAATTCTTTGAAATAATCTGTGAGGTCTTCTGCCATTTTTTTCGTCAGTGTCGTTACAAATACCCGTTGATCTTTTTCGACCCGTTCATTTATTTCGCCTACTAGATCATCGATTTGTCCCATGATTGGACGGACTTCGATTACTGGATCAAGCAGCCCTGTCGGACGGATGATTTGTTGGATAACGGTATCAGTTTGTTCATATTCATATGGTCCTGGTGTCGCAGAGACATAAATGATCTGATTGACATGTTTTTCAAATTCTTCTAGACGAAGCGGTCGATTGTCTAAAGCAGATGGCAAACGGAAACCGTAATCTACTAGCATCTGTTTTCTCGCTCGGTCGCCATTATACATTCCTCTGATTTGAGGCATGGTCACGTGCGATTCGTCAGCCACGATCAGAAAATCTTCAGGAAAGAAATCCAATAGCGTATAAGGCGGTTCGCCTTCTTTACGTCCGTCCATATGCCGAGAATAATTTTCGATTCCTGAAGTGTAGCCCATTTCTAACATCATTTCAATATCATAATTGGTTCGCTGTTCTAAACGTTGAGCTTCTAGAAGTTTGTTTTCATTTCGTAAAACAGCTAAACGCTGCTCTAATTCTGCTTTGATATTCGCTACGGCATGCTCCATATGTTCGTCATTCGTCACAAAGTGAGTTGCCGGGAAGATTGCTACATGTTCCGTTTCTCCTAAAACTTCACCTGTCAGCGCATTGACTTCTCGGATACGTTCGACTTCATCTCCAAAAAACTCCACTCTTAAGGCACGTTCATCTCTTGAAGCCGGGAAAATCTCCACGACATCACCACGCACTCGAAAACGACCGCGCTGAAAATCTATATCATTTCTTTCGAACTGGATACTGACTAAGTCACGAATCAACTGGTTGCGATCTAATTCTGCTCCTTGTCGAATCGAAACGACTTGTTTTTGATACTCAAAAGGCGAACCTAATCCAAAAATACATGAAACGGATGCAATGACGATCACATCATTTCTTTCTAATAATGAACTAGTAGCCGAATGTCGTAATTTATCGATCTCATCATTTACACTTGAATCTTTTTCGATATACGTATCGCTTGAAGGCACATAAGCTTCAGGCTGATAATAATCATAATAAGAAACAAAATATTCAACAGCATTGTTAGGGAAAAATTCCTTGAATTCCCCGTACAGCTGACCAGCCAATGTTTTGTTATGGGCAATAATCAGTGTTGGTTTATTCACTTTCTCAATAAGATTGGAAATCGTATATGTTTTCCCTGTTCCAGTCGCACCTAATAAAATTTGTGCTTTTTTCCCGCCGACTACGCCATCCACTAATTGGTTAATCGCTTCAGGCTGATCACCAGCCGGTTGGTATTTCGAGACAAGCTCAAAGCGTCGGGAGGTATCTCTTTCAATCATTCTTTGTCCTCCTTTTCATTCATTCCTTTTCATTTTACGACCAATAAAAAGAAAAGGAAAGCAAAGGCATTCCTTACTAAAAAATTATACCACACCGAACATACTTTCGCCACTTTTTTCTCTCATTCTCCATGTTATGTTTTATAACATATAATGTTAGAAACTCGCATTTTTTTCATTTTTTCGAGCCTACAGTCTTGTCTGATTCAGCACTTTTCGCCTATAATAATAAAATATTGGAAATTTAGGAGGTTGATTATGAAAAGAAAGCATTTATTTCACTCATTTGTTTTCTTAATGACAGGACTTGTGACACTTGCGTTTGGTCATGTTGCACAAGCTGACAACACTACAACGGCAGAGTCAAGCACAAGCGAGACAATGCAAAAAATAGAGCCCAAAAAAGACGTATACGTAATTGCTAGCGACTCTGCTTTTGCTCCATTTGAATTTCAAAACGCAAACGGCGAGTACGAGGGCATCGATGTAAAATTGATGGAAAGCATCGCCAAACTGCAAGGATTCAACATCCGAATGGACTATCGTGGATTCTCCGCTGCTTTGCAAGCTTTAGAATCAGGACAAGCAGACGGGATGATTGCCGGAATGACGGTAACGGACGAAAGAAAGAAAAGCTACGATTTTTCTGATTCTTACTTTGACAGCGGAATTCAATTAGCTGTCAAAAAAGGCGACACTTCGATCAAGTCTTATGAAGATTTGAAAGGAAAAACAGTCGGAGCAAAAGTTGGAACCGAAAGTGCAGAATTTTTAAGCGATCATGAATCTGAATACGGCTATTCTATCAAATATTTTGATGCTGCAGATCAATTGTATGACGGGTTGAAAGTTGGCGCAATTGATGCCATGATGGATGATTATCCAGTAATTGGTTATGCGATCAAACAAGGACAAGAATTGGAAACACCAATTGAAAAAGAATCTGGCGGAAAGTATGCATTTGCCGTCAAAAAAGGGCAAAACCCTGAACTTCTTAATATGTTCAATGAAGGATTGAAAGAATTAAAAAGAACAGGCGAGTACGATAAGATCATCAAAGAATATGTAGCAGATGGTTCAGAATCTTCTAGTGATTCTTCCGCAGCTGATGAATCGACATTTCTTGGACTTATCCAAAACAACTATCAAGCATTGTTAAAAGGACTTTGGCGAACGATTCTCTTGACTTTGATCTCCTTCGCTTTGGCTATAGTAATCGGTGTGATTTTTGGATTATTCAGTGTAGCACCAATACGCGCGCTTCGCACGGTTGCTAGCATTTATGTCGATATCATCCGTGGGATTCCGATGATGGTTCTTGCATTCTTTATTTTCTTTGGATTGCCTGGTATCGTTGGATTTACGATCCCCGACTTCATCGCTGGTGTTATCACCTTGACTCTTAACGCAAGTGCTTATATCGCAGAGATTGTTCGAGGCGGAATCAATGCCGTTCCTGTCGGACAAATGGAAGCTTCTAGAAGTTTGGGTCTTTCTTATAATCGGACGATGCAAAAAATCATTTTACCACAAGCGATACGCATCATGATTCCATCATTCGTGAATCAGTTCGTTATCTCATTGAAAGATACAACGATCATTTCCGCAATTGGTGTAGTCGAATTGCTACAAACTGGTAAAATCATCGTTGCACGTACGACACAAAGTACGTATGTTTATTTGATCATCGCGATCATGTACTTGATTTTGATTACAGCATTGACAAAATTAGCGAAAGTTTTAGAAAAGAAGGTGAAGTAAGATGGCAGAAAAAATCTTAGTTGAGCATCTAGTCAAAAAATACGGCGATAACACAGTATTAAACGACATCAACGTATCCATCAACGAAGGAGATGTCGTCTGTATCATCGGCCCTTCAGGTTCAGGAAAAAGTACATTCTTACGTTGCTTGAATCGTTTAGAAGAACCTTCTGACGGTGAGATCATTATTGACGGCGCCCACTTGATGGATAAAAGCACAGATATCAACTTGGTGAGACAACATATCGGAATGGTATTCCAGCACTTTAACCTATTCCCTCATCTTTCTATTTTGGAAAACATCATTTTAGCACCGATGGATCTGAAGAAAGAATCCAGAGAAGTAGCAGAGAAAAAAGCAATCAAATTGCTACAGACAGTTGGTCTAGAAGATAAAAAAGATATGTATCCTGAAATGCTTTCCGGTGGACAAAAACAGCGTGTAGCTATCGCTCGTGCTCTAGCGATGAATCCTGACATCATGCTTTTTGATGAGCCTACTTCTGCACTCGACCCTGAAATGGTCGGTGATGTCTTGAACGTCATGAAAAAATTGGCAGAACAAGGTATGACGATGGTTATCGTTACGCACGAAATGGGGTTCGCTAAAGAAGTAGCCAATCGCGTCATGTTCATTGACGACGGTAACTTTTTAGAAGATGGAACGCCTCAACAAATCTTTGAAAATCCGCAAAATGAACGGACAAAAGATTTCTTGAATAAAGTATTAAATATTTAATAAAAACCAAAAATGCACGGTCGCCATGAAGGGACCGTGTGTTTTTATCTTCTTATTTTCTCACCTAACTGTATCAGTCGCATCGCTTGTTCTCCTGCACAAACAAGCAATCGCTCTACCTGTTCCATCGCATAAGAAAGTTCCATCGGTTCATTGATGATATCAAGTACATAGTCGATACCAGTTTCATAAATGGTCGAAAGATTAGCCGAGGCACTACCGACGATAGCTATAACAGGAATATCATATTTTTTGGCTAGAATAGCAATCCCAACTGGTGCTTTTCCATTCAAAGATTGACCGTCCATTCTCCCTTCACCTGTAATGACAACATCTGCCTTTTTCATGTATTCTTCAAGCTTTAAAAGTTCAAGGATTTTCGAGATTCCTTGACACATTTCTGCATCGCAGAACGCCAACAGACCTGCTCCTAAACCACCTGCCGCACCTGCACCTTCCATTTCTAGAACGGTTATCCCTAACGTTTCTTGGATCTTTTGACCATAATGACAGAGTGCTTCATCTAATTTTAACACTTGCGCTCCAGAAGCTCCTTTTTGTTTCCCATAAATAAAAGAAGCGCCGTTTTGCCCACATAGAGGGTTGGAAACATCAGATAAAATGTAAAAAACAGTCTCTTTCAACCTTGGATTAATATTAGATATATCAATGGAATCAATCATTGCGATTTCTTTCGCGCCAAGCGCTATCTCTTTTCCATCGGCATCTTTAAAAGACACTCCCAAAGCTTGGGCCATACCCACTCCGCCGTCGTTCGTTGCACTTCCACCAATACCGATATAAATTTCTTTTACACCATGGGCTAGTACTTCATTGATGAGCTCGCCTGTTCCATAAGATGTTGCTTCCATCGGATTCATCTGATTGGTTCCAACAAGCATCAAACCGGAAGCTTGAGCCATTTCGATCACGGCACGCTCGGTATCAATCAACCCAAATTTTGCTTGAACCATTTGCTGATACGGTCCAGTCACTGTGATGTATCGATATTCTCCACCGCACCCCTCAATGATTGCATCAACAGTACCTTCTCCACCATCTGCAATCGGGATCTTGAGTACATCTGCTTGTTTCTCCACTCGTTTGATTCCTTCTTCAATAGATGCTTCTACTTCAAAAGTCGAAGCACTTCCTTTATAGGAGTCTGACGCAATGATGATTTTTTTCTTCATGCTACACCTGCTTTTTCTACCATAATCAACATGACTACTTTAAGCTATGGACGTACTAAACATGGCTTTTTGTGATCAAACGTCCATCCTGGAATTAAGAATTGCATTCCTACTGCATCATCTCTTGAATCTAATTCGTTGTCTAAATAGAGCTGATGTGCCTTTTCTACTTTCTCCATATCTAGTTCTACACCTAAACAAATTATTTCTTCTGTCAACTTGATTTTCCCATCTCTAATAACGAATGGTCTTTTTGATAATTCCTGTCCATCTTGCCAGATCCAATGAGTGTCGATGGCTGTGATCTCACCAGGTGCCGCCGCTGCTACATGCGTAAACATCGCAAGTGAGATATCAAAGTGATTATTGGAATGAGAGCCCCAAGTCAATCCAAAATCATGACACATTTGCGCTACTCTGACCGAACCATCCATTGTCCAGAAATGGGGATCTGCTAATGGGATAGATACGCTTTGCAAAGCTACAGAATGTTGCATTTGTCGCCAGTCTGTAGCTACCATATTTGTGGCTGTTGGTAATCCAGTTGCTTTTCTGAATTCCGCTAATGCTTCTCTTCCCGATAATCCATTCTCAGCCCCACAAGGATCTTCCGCATAAGATAAGATACCATTCATTCCCTTGCATAAATCAATTGCTTCTTGCAAAGACCATGCGCCATTTGGATCTAGCGTGATCCTAGAGTTTGGAAAAGCTTTTTTCAAACCACAGATCGTCTTTATCTCTTCCTCACCTTCTAAGACGCCTCCTTTTAATTTGAAATCCTTAAAACCGTATCTTTCATGTGCAGCTTTTGCTAAAGAGACGATCGAATCAGAAGTCAATGCTTCTTCTCTTCTCAGTCGACCCCATTCATCAGACTCATCGTCACCTAGCAAATAAGGCAACGTCGTTTGTCTAGAATCTGCAATATAAAACAGATATCCTAGAACGTCTATCTCATCTCTTTGCTGTCCATTTCCTAAAAGCGCAGCAACTGGAACTTGAAAGAACTTGCCTAATAGATCAAGAAAAGCTGATTCAATAGCTGTTACTGCGTGAATCGTTGTGCGCAAATCATAAGTCTGCAATCCTCGACCACTACTATCCAAATGATTGAAATTATGATGGACTTTCTTCAACACATTTTTATATTCACCGATTGTTTTACCAATAAGCAGTTGCTTTGCGTCTTCTAAAACCTTTTGGATATTTTTCCCTCCCGGCACTTCTCCTACACCGATTTCTCCATTGTCTGCTGTCATCAAAAATAGATTTCTCGTAAAATAGGGGCCATGAGCACCGCTTAGATTCAGTAGCATACTGTCATAACCTGCGATTGGTATAACTTTTGTATCAATTATTTTCGGAATCATCTTTTTTCTCCTTTTTGTTTTAATTTCTAATTGCCTAGCTTATTAAAAAATTCCTATAGCAAATCCTACCAACGTCCAAACGATGCTGATTCCCCACAATTTGAAGAAAGAAAAGCGAATATACTCTCTAATTGTTTCTCCTCCAAGGTCGCAGGCCATGATGATTTGAGGCTGTGCCACGATAGAAGCAAATGCACCAACATTGAAAAATAACGCTAACACGATAATATCTGCAGCAACTCCATATTGTTCTCCTAATGCTGTTATAATGGGAACTAAGGCAAAATACCAAGTATCATTAGTGAAAATGAACATCAAAGGTGTACTCAACAGTGCGATAATGATATGAAGATAGGGTCCCATAGAAGAAGGCGCGATCTCAACTAAAGTCATGACCATTTGTTCCATCATCCCCGTTCCTTCCAATACACCAACTACGACTCCTGACATAAAGACGATCGGTGCTATGGGATAGGTAGCCGCAGCATATTTGCTGACCAGCTTGTTTTGCATCTTGCGATCTGGATAATTGATCACTAGTGCAAGGATTAAACCAACGGCAAAAATATAAAATTCTGGAAAAGAAGTAACGATAAGTAGCGTGACCACAGCTATTGTCAAGCAGAGATTGAACCAAAAAAGTTTAGGTCTTGACATTTCGGAAAGCTCTGGTTCTTCTCCCACTAATGTACCTGCTTCTATATTCTTTTTAATGAATCCATTTCTTTTTTGGCTTTTCTTTCCTAAAAAATAAGCGAATATCATGGTCAAAATCGTCATCAATATCATCAAAGGAATTAGTTTTAAAAAGACATGCATCGCCGGACTATCGACATTTGGCAACAATGCAGCAGCCCGGAGCACCCGTGCATTCCAAGGTTTAATCGTTCCTAACATCGTACCAAGCGAAGTCAAAAAAACCAGAATCATCGGATCAATCTTTAATTTTTTAAACAACGGTAATAGTAATGGGATAACAATCAAATAAGTAGACATGACACTCCCGTCTAATGTTGCAAGGATAGCCAACGGTACAGTAAAACTACACAGGATTGGTCCACCAATCTTCATTTTCTTCAGCACTTTATAGATCAAAATCTCAAATAATCCAGCATCTGTCATTAATGCAAAATACGGTAACGAGAACATAATCATTAAAAAGATACTTCTAGTGAGATCTAGTCCAGATATAATATGTTCTGTTGTCTTGGATAAATCAGCACCGCTTAGAAATGAAAAAACAAGGGGCAAAATCGCAAAACAAACCAAAATATTCAGTTTATCTTTCATTAGCAGAAAAGTGATGACTCCCATCATTGCGAAGCCTAAAATTGCTAAATAACTCATGCCGTAATCTCCTTCAACCATTTTTTCATAATTGATCCAGCTGGCAAGAATAGGAGAAAAGTCAGCTAGTTTCATCAATTATCTTTTATTACATGTTTAGCGCACCAAACAAGGTCTACTTGAATCAAACATCCAACCTTTAATTAAATATTGCATTGCTAACGAGTCATCACGATCCCTATATTTCTTTTCAATTTTTTGATATAGGTGATGCGCTGATTCAAGTTTTTCCATATCTATTTCGATGCCTAATCCAGGCTTATCTGTCACTTTGATTTTTCCATCACGAATAACTAAAGGATCTTTGCATAACGCCTGTCCATCTTGCCAAATCCAGTGTGTATCAATAGGAGTGATTTTTCCAGGAGCCGCTGCTGCACATTGCGCAAATACAGCTAAGGAAATATCAAAATGATTATTAGAATGCGATCCCCAAGTCAATCCGAAATCAGCTAATATTTGAGCCATACGAATACTTCCATTCAACGTCCAAAAATGAGGATCAGCCAACACGATATCTACAGCTTTTGTTTCTAAGGCATGATAGAATTGTCGCCAATTCGTCGCAATCATGTTCGTTGCCACTTGATGCCTTGTAGCTGTCTTGAATTCTGACATGATCTCACGACTAGAAAATCCTTGTTCAGGACCACATGGATCTTCGACATAGGAAATCATTGATAATTTGTCTTTACACAGATCAATTGCTTCTTCTAAAGACCATGCACCATTTGGATCGATATTGATTCGTGCATCGGGGAAAGCGTCGTGCAGTGCTTCTATCGCTTTCATCTCTGCTTCCCCCGAAAAAACTCCGCCTTTCAACTTGAAATTATTGAACCCATATCTTTCTTTCACCGCTTTTGCTTGAGCAACAATTTCTTCAGGTGTCAATGTTTCTTTTCGACGAAGTTCGTCCCATTTATCTTTACATGAAGATTCCACTAAATATGGCAAATCAGTCTTCTCGCAATCTGCGATATAAAATAGATAGCCAAGGACTTCAACTTCGGCTCGCTGTCTTCCATCTCCAAGCAATGTACACATCGGCATATTTAGATGCTTTCCTAATAGATCAAGCATAGCGCATTCAACTGCTGCTTCTGCTTGAACAACAAATTTCATATTTTTCAAATCTAAACCTTGCAGACCCTGTCCATCATTTCCTTTTGCCAACCAACCTTTTTTACGAATAGTTGTAATCACTTGTCGGTAATCAGCAATTTTCTGACCTTCTACCAAAGGAATATAACTTTCTAGCATCTTTGTAATATCTTCTCCGCCATGAATCTCTCCCACTCCTCTTTGACCAGTCTCATCTTCTAAAACAACGATATTCCTTGTAAAGTAAGGGGCGTGGGCTCCACTGAGAGTCAGAGTCATACTGTCATAACCTGCTACTGGATAGACAGCCATTTTCATTATTTTGGGTATCGTATCAATCGTTCTCATACACTAGTTCCTCTCTCTTTACGAAAATCAAACTGTATCTTTACTTTCGATTGTCAAGTTATTTATTTTTTCGTAGTAACACGCAATAGCTGAATGATCTTTTTTCTCCAAACCGTCATTTTTTAGTACTTGCATGATTTCCATCAATTGAGCTGTCAAAGGAATTCCGGCATTTATCATATGTGAGGTATCTAACGCATTCTGTAGATCTTTGATGTGCAACTCTATTCTGAATCCTGGATCAAAATCTCGGTTCAAAATCATCGGTGATTTAGCATCCATAACCGTACTCCCTGCTAATCCACCACGAATCCCTTGATAGACCAACTCGGGATCAGCACCTGCTTTAGTAGCAAAGGATAAAGCTTCACCGACAGCGGCGATATTGATTGCGACGATTATTTGATTAGCTAGTTTAGCAATGTTTCCCGCACCTACCTCACCTATATAAGTGACTGAACTTGCCATTGATAGGAGCAACTCATAGCATTGATCAAAAACTTTCTTTTTCCCACCGACCATAACAGCGATTGTTCCGTCAATTGCTTTTGGTTCTCCTCCAGATACCGGCGCATCTAAGAACTCTACTCCAAGTCCTGCAAGCTTTTCTGCAAATCGCTGACTAGAAACAGGATTAATCGAACTCATATCGATTACGATCTTGCCTTCACTGATTCCAGCGGCTATCCCTTCTTCTGAAAACAATGCGGCTTCCACATTCGGAGAATTCGGTAACATAGTAATTACGATATCTGATTGATTTGCTAACTCCTGACTATTTTTTGCTGTTGAAGCTCCAGCTGCTGCAACTTCATCCATATTCGATTGATTGAAATCATAACAGATAACCTCATAACCATCTTTTATTAGATTTTTTGCCATTGGTTTACCCATGATTCCTAGTCCTACAAATCCGATTTTCATTTCTTATTCCTCCATATCTCGTTTATTTATGATTTTTTCAAGTACTTCAGACATTTCTTTCTTTAATTGATCGGAAGACGTCGTGTTCGGTAAAATACTTGCTCCAACATCTAGTCCAATCAAATTACAAGCATCTTTTGTAGCTATTGGAAATGATGCACGGTCAAACATATTCCTAAATTCTGTCAATTCAAATTGCGCGTTTCGCGCGGAAGACAAGTCGCCAGTGCAATAATGTTCATAAATAGAGACGACTAATTCAGGGACAACATTCGCTGTAGATGCAACTGCGCCGACCGCCCCATAGACAAGAGATCCTAAAATCAAGGTGTCTCTTCCAGCCATTACTTTGAACTCCTCATTCTCAGTACGTCGAATATATTCTGCTGTCAAATGTACATTCCCACTACTATCCTTAATTCCAACAATATTCGGATACTGGGAAAGATGAACGACCAAAGAAACACTTAGACTATATCCAACTTTTCCAGGATTGTTATATAGCAAAACAGGTAGATGAGGCACAGCCTTTGCAATCGTGATTATGTGTTGATACAATTCGTCATCTGTAGGAGAAATGAACATCGGTGGCAAGATCGATAAACCATCAGCACCGTTTTCCTCTGCTGTTTTTGCCATCAACACTCCTTCCTTCGTCGTGATCGATCCAATACCCATATAAACTGGTACACGTTTATTGGCTGATTTAACGATTGTTTGGAGACCTTTCTTTTGTTCCTCTTTATCAATCGCAAAAAACTCTCCGTTACTTCCAAATGCTAAAATACCATTGACGCCTCCTTGAATCACATGTTCAACCATTCGTTCTAATGGTGCAGTTTTTATCTGATTCTCTTGATTTACCGGTGTAACAATTGGGACGATAATCCCTTTGACTTTTTCAATATCCATGCATTCTCCTCCTAGGGATGTTCATCACAACATAAAAGTGATTTTTTTCACAATCGTTTCTTCAATATTCATGCTACAAATCAATATCGCAATAATTATAAGAACGTTTTCATAATAAAAAGTATATATTTTCACAATGATTTAGGGTATGGTACAGGTAACAGAAATAATTCATCTTTTGATAAGATTATTCGTTATCCATCACAATTATCGATGATTTCTACAGGATAATAATCATTTTTTTTAAAAATAAATGTTATATTAGAAGTCTTGTTGATTTATTATTGAATTTCCTTTATATTTTTTATGTAAACGTTACCTTTTGCTGTTTTACTGTATTTTCTTACAAGGAGAACTAGATGAACATCTCTAAACAATTAGCACGGAATATTGTCAAAAATCTCAAAGATGTACTAAAACAAGAAATCAACTTTATCGATACAGAGGGCATAATCATTGCAAGCACCGATGAGGAACGGATCAGGACCCTCCATGAAGGGGCAAAAATCGTTTTGGATACGAAAAAAGAAGTTTTTATCAGCGAAGACGGCCAATTCAAAGGAACGAAGCGTGGAATCAACGCCTCGGTGTATTTTGAACAACATATCATCGGTATAATTGGACTGACCGGTGGAAAGGAAGTGAAAAAGTATGCTGAAATTTTAAAAAAAATGACAGAAATACTCATAAAAGAGGCATATCTGAAAGATTTTACTTTTCAATTAAGGGAGAGACATCGTCTGACGATCGAATCGCTATTGTTTCCTTTCAGTCATTTTGACTCTCCTCACTTGATCGAGCTTGATTTTTCTTCTCCATATTATGTAGTTGTGGGGCAACTTCCTGACAATCAGGAATTGTATCAAGAGCAGATCACCCCTTTATTAGAGTTACTTGAAAGGGTCTTTTCTTACTACAGTCAGGCTTTGTTCACTGTACATAGGCAACAAATCATTATCCTAGTCAATCGCATTTCCAGAGCCTTATTGATATCGTTACTTGACAAAGTCCAGACAAATTTTGAAAAATCGTATCAGTTACAACTGAACTTCGGAATTGGGTCGCTTTGTTATACAGAGCAGGAGACACCGCAATCTTTCCTTCATGCCCAGCATGCTTGTGAATGGAGAACTTTCCATCAATCTGTGAACAAGATCCGCTTTTTTGAAGATTTAGACCTCGGGATCCTTTTACCAGCAATCCCATCAGGTCAACGATCATTATATGTAAAACGTATTTTGAAAAGCTTGACAGAAGAAGAAGTACATTTATTCAAGAAAACTTTGACATGCTTCAGTAAAAATAACGGAAGTATCAAAAAATGTGCAGAAGAATTATTTATTCATAAAAACACCTTGCAATATCGACTGAATAAACTCCATTCTCTCACTGGTTATAACCCTAGAAACTATGATGATTATCTTATTCTAAAGCTAGCTTTTTTGTTGATACAAATATGACGATTACAAAAAACCAGATGAACATAAGGTTGTCCGTCTGGTTTCTACTTATTTCTCAGTAGGACTGCTCCACATTCGTTGTAATTTTTCCATCGTCCATATATAAATAATGATGCCTATACCGATAATCACAATATATTCTATACCAAACTCAACCCGCGTCCCCGAATTGATCCTAAAAGTTGAAGCGTTTGTGTTAAATATTTTAGGATATAGATATAACAAAATATTCTTGAGATCATATTTTCCTAGTGGTGGCAAAAAAAGAAAATAACTTCCTAAGAGACATAGGCTGACGAAAGAATTCTTTACGACTGTTGTAAAATAATAACAAACTAAAAAGGAAAGAAATGCAAACCCCAATAGGACACTCAATTGAAGCGGCGCTTTCTCAAGATAAGATATTTGCCTAATTAACGCTTCATCGATTTGTGTCGATTTGTCAGCCTGAACAAAAAATCTTGAAAAAGACTGCAACATCAAAAATAAAATGAGGGAAGCAAGTATAAAAATAATTAAACTAAGAAACCCCGCTCCTATCTTATGACGATTGATTTGCCATTGAGAATCCAAACAGCGCCTGATTTTCATTGTATGGTATTTGATATCTGCATTTGCTATTACTATCCCGTATACCCCCGAAAAAAAAGGAAAGAGAACAAAAAACGAAGAAGACAATAATTGGTTGACCCCGTTTTGGACATTTAAAGCAGCAAAACTGGAATGATAAGCAACGTAATGATATTTCAACGGATTGTCAACTATTTCAGTATTTTCGTTCATACTGATAGAAAAAGGTTGTTAAAGTATTTCTTGGATCGTTTCACCCATTGCCAAGGCTTCCTCTACATAATATTGGAAATGACGAAGATGACTTTGAATGAGCATTATTTGAGAAACGAACATTAAAGTAGAAAGCAACAATATTACTGAAAGAAAAAGGTAAAATATTTTCGAACGTCTTTGATAATAAAATTCAAAAAGCATTTTTACCTCCTTTTTGTTGAAATAAAAAAGCTGCGTAAATCCTCGGACGTGATAGGTTCTATTTTTCCGTTTTTTACATTTAATAACTCATCAGCCATTTCCAAGTAATATTCTTCATGACCACTTAAGATGACTGTAGCTTCTTTTTTCAGCTGAACCAAGCAATAAAGCAGCACTTTCCAATTCTTTTGATCTAATCCATTCAACACTTCATCTAATAAAACAACTCGCGGCGCAAGCAACAATAGCAATAGCAGCGAAAGCATCTTTTTTTCTCCCAGAGAATAGTTCTTAACTTTCACATACGATAAAAATGAAAGGGGTAAAAAATCGATTTTTTGTTTAGAGATTAGTTCTTTTATTTGCCGATTTTTTGTCAGTAAAATCAGATTATCTAATCCAGTTAGATTCAAGTAAAAAGGGGTAGAGTCAAAAACACAAAAACAACTACCTGTTTTTTCAATCGTTCCCGAGTAGCTATCAATACCGACAATGCAGCGAAATAAAGTCGTTTTGCCAATGCCATTATCCCCATAAAGATAATAGATTTTATTTTGATCAAATGTGAATGACAGATGATCAAATAAGATTTTTTGCCCAAATCGTTTAGAAAAATCAATAAGTTTCATAGACAAACTCCTGAATAGATTAGTACCATGTAGAACCACCATTACCATGTACTCCAACCATATACTTTTTTAATTTCTTCAATCAAAATGAACTAATTCAATCAATCGAGTTTTTTATTTATTTATATTTTACCAAAATATAGTAATGGCTCATTATCAACTTTTTATCAATATAGAAAGTGATAGCCATCCCCTTATTTCATTTCTTAGATTCCTTTTTCCCCTAATAAACGCTATTGAAAACTAGCATTACTAAGTGTTAATACATAAAAAAATAAAAGACTTACCATTTTTTCTAGAAATAGAAAATTTTGGTAAGTCTTTTTGACACTTGTATTTTTTACTAGAAAAGCTACTTCCGCTTTTTCCCACCAAAAGCATCTTTGAATTTATCGAAGAAACCATCTTCTTGTTGTTCTTCTACTTTGATGCCGCCAGCTTCAGCGAATGCACGTAACGCTTCTCTTTGTTGTTCATTTAGATTTTTCGGCGTGATCAGTTTTACTTTGACATGTTGGTCGCCTGTTGCACCACCACGTAACTTTGGAGCGCCTTTTCCACGTAAACGGAAGTTCGTACCTGTCTGTGTACCAGCAGGAATCTTCAGTTTCACATCTCCATGGACAGTTGGTACTTGGACTTCATCCCCCAAAGCTGCTTGTACAAAACTTAAAGGCAATTCATAGTAGATTTCAGAGCCTTCACGGTCAAAGATATCACTTTCTTCTACACGGAAGACCACATACAAATCACCAAATGGTCCGCCGTTTTCTCCGGCTTCTCCTTGACCAGCTAAACGCATTTGTTGTCCTTCTTCTACCCCAGCTGGTACATTCACTTTGACTGAGTGAGCTTTCTTCTCATGACCTGAGCCATGACAGGTTGGACAAGGTTCTTTGATTTCTTTTCCTGTACCATGACAAACATCACAAGTTTGACGGCTCATCACTCGTCCAAGCGGTGTTTGGCGTTCTACATTGATCGTACCTGCACCATGGCATTTATGACAAGTAGTTGGTTGCGTACCTGGTTTTGCCCCATTTCCGCCACAAGTATGACAGATTTCTTCCCGATTGTACTTGATTTCTTTCTCTACGCCAAAAATTGCTTCTTCAAAAGATAAGTCGATCGTATATTGCAAATCAGCACCTTGACGAGGCGCATTGGGATCGACTGAACGACCTCCCCCTCCAAAGAACGAGTCGAAGATATCTTCAAAACCACCGAAGCCGCCGCCAGAGAAGCCGCCGAATCCACCAAATCCGCCACCAGCTCCACCAGCACCGTAATTTGGATCTGTACCTGCATGCCCGTATTGGTCATATGCAGCGCGTTTTTGCGGATCACTTAAAATTTCATAAGCTTCTGATACTTCTTTAAATTTTTCTTCTGCATCAGGTTCTTTATTGATATCAGGATGGTATTTTTTTGAAAGCTTACGATAAGCTTTCTTTATTTCATCTTCTGATGCTCCTTTTGAGAGCCCTAAGACTTCATAATAATCACGTTTTGTTGCCATAGGCTTTCCTCCTATTGGTTCTCATCATTTTCACGTCGCTTGTTATCATATCATATTTTGTTTGAAACAAAAACCGATACTTCAAACTATTTTTCAAAAGAAAAAGCCAAAGTAGCAACTTTGGCCTTCTCTCGAAATTCAGTGAACTGATTATTTATCGTCGCCATCGACTTCTTCAAAATCAGCATCAACGACATCATCTGCTCCGCCTTGAGCTGCTTCTGGGTTTTCTTGAGCTTGTTGTTGTGCCGCTTGTTCATATAGTTTAACAGTCAAGTTTTGAACGATTTCGTTCAATGCATCGCGTTTAGTTTTCATTTCTTCAATGTTGTTTGCTTCAACAGCGGCTTTCAATTCATCGCGAGCTGTTTCTGCTTTTTTCACTTCTTCTTCGTCTACTTTGCCTTCTAATTCTTTCAATGTTTTGTCCACAGAGAATAGCAATGCGTCTACATCATTACGTAGGTCAACTTCCTCTTTACGAGCTTTATCTGCTTCAGCGTTTGCTTCTGCATCTTTTACCATACGTTCGATTTCTTCGTCTGTTAGACCTGAAGAAGATTTAATCGTGATTTTTTGTTCTTTTTGTGTACCTAAATCTTTCGCAGATACATTTACAATCCCGTTTTTATCAATATCGAATGTTACTTCGATTTGTGGGATACCACGAGGAGCTGCTGGAATATCTGTCAATTGGAATCTTCCTAGTGTTTTGTTGTCAGCAGCCATTGGGCGTTCACCTTGTAATACATGGATGTCTACTGCTGGTTGATTATCTGCTGCAGTTGAGAACACTTGTGATTTACTTGTTGGGATCGTTGTATTGCGGTCAATCAATTTAGTGAATACACCGCCCATTGTTTCGATACCTAATGACAATGGCGTAACGTCAAGTAAAACAACATCTTTTACATCACCAGTGATCACGCCGCCTTGTATAGCAGCACCCATCGCAACTACTTCATCAGGGTTAACTGATTTGTTTGGTTCTTTTCCTGTTTCTTTACGTACTGCTTCTACAACTGCAGGGATACGAGTAGATCCACCGACCAAAATAACTTCGTCGATTTCTGATTGTGATAAACCTGCATCTTTTAGTGCTTGACGTACTGGTACTTTCGTACGTTCTACTAAGTCAGCTGTTAATTCATCAAATTTTGCACGTGTCAATGTCATTTCCAAGTGCAATGGTCCAGATTCACCGGCTGTGATAAATGGCAAACTGATTTGTGTGCTTGATACGCCAGATAAATCTTTTTTCGCTTTTTCAGCGGCATCTTTCAAGCGTTGTAACGCCATTTTGTCTTGAGATAAGTCAATGCTGTTTTCTTTTTTGAATTCTGCTACCATGTAGTCGATGATTTTGTTATCAAAGTCATCCCCACCTAGATGGTTGTCACCAGCTGTTGACAATACATCAAAGACACCGTCTCCTAATTCAAGGATTGATACGTCAAAAGTACCACCACCAAGGTCGAATACTAAGATTTTTTCGTCACGATCTGTTTTATCCAAACCATAAGCAAGAGCAGCTGCAGTTGGTTCATTAACGATACGTTCTACTTCTAAACCAGCGATTTTACCAGCATCTTTTGTTGCTTGACGTTGTGCATCGTTAAAGTAAGCTGGTACAGTAATAACTGCTTTTTCGACTTTTTCACCTAAGTAATCTTCTGCAAATCCTTTAATATATTGAAGAATCATTGCTGAGATTTCTTGAGGTGTGTATGATTTGCCTTCTACATCTACTTTGTAACCAGCTTCACCGATATGGCGTTTGATTGATGAAATCGTATTTGGGTTTGTTACAGCTTGACGTTTTGCCACTTCCCCTACTTGGATTTCTCCATTTTTGAATGATACAACAGAAGGTGTTGTACGGTTTCCTTCTGGGTTAGCGATGATTTTTGCTTCGTTTCCTTCTAGTACTGCTACTGCAGAGTTAGTCGTACCTAAGTCAATACCGATAATTTTACTCATAATTAACGTCTCCTTCTTTAATTGAAAGTGTAAGTTTTATATCCGCACAATTATTGTGCAACAATGACCATAGTTGGTCTTAACACGCGATCATGTAATTTATAGCCTTCTTGTAGTACTTCTACAATCGTATCGGCTGGTGTATCTTCAGTCGCTGGAACAGTTTGTACTGCTTGATGAAGATTAGGATCAAAGGATTCTCCTTTAGCAGGGATTTTCTCGATTCCTTCTTCTTCCAGTGCGTTACGTAAACTTTCCAAGACCATTTCCACGCCTTTTTTCAAGCTTGCTCCTTGATCATCTGACACTTCTGTGGCTAATGCACGTTCCAGATTGTCAATTGATGGAAGCAATTTTTTGGCTAAATCTTGTGAACGGTATTTTTGTAATTGCTCACGTTCATTTTTTCCTCGATTTGCCATATTTGCGATTTCCGCACGAGCCCGCAAATATTTATCTTCCATTTCTTCTAATTCAGCTTTTAATTTTGCTGATTCGAATTCTTCCGCTTCAACTTCTGAAATGCCTGAATCTTCTGCAGCTTCGACATCGATTTCCGGTTCTGGCTGAGCATCTGTCATTTCTTTATCTAGTTCTTCTTGATTTTCTTTCACGATACAGTCTTCCTTTCATTATTCAGTCAGCTGTTTGATTGCTCTTACTAAGAAAGAGAGAACGATCAGCTGCAAATAGCTTCGTTATTCACATTACGAGTTTGACAAGTCAAGTGATCGATAGTAATCAGCAAGCTTAGCTGCTAGTTCTCTTCGATAAACATCCACTAGACCAAACATCCGAGAATAAGGCATACTAGTCGGCCCTAACAAGGCTATTGTACCTCTTCCATGACCATCTATCTCGTAACTTGCTTGAATCATGCTCATATTCTGCAATAAATCATTACCTAATTCAGCACCGATTTTGATACGAATATTACTATCCATCGGAGTGATCATTTGTGTAAGTCCATCGGAGTCTTTCATAAAAGAAAACATCGATTTAAACTGATCAAGATCTTGACGGGGCTCATAATCCAAGAGATTCATTTGTCCACTGACATAAACTTTTTCTTCAAACACATGACCAAGAACGGTGTCAAACAACTGGGACATCCCTTCTGTGGTCTGGAAATATTTATGAAGAATCATCGGAATCTCTGTACGTAGTTTATGGTATACCGTCATCAGAGGATCCCCGACTAGACGGTCGTTTACAATTTGCACCATTTTTTCTAGTTCCTGACTTCCCATGTATTCGGGAAGAGTGAACACTTGGCTTTCTACATTTCCCATATCTGTCACGACAATCGCAATGATCTGTCGATTATTCAAGGGTACGATACGAAAGCCTGTTAGTCGGCGGTCTTTTATTTCAGGTCCCAACGAAAAAGTCGTATAACTTGTCAGCTCAGATAAGATCTCAGCAGATTGCTTAATGATCTCATTGATCTCATGAAATTCTCTACCTAAAGACTGACGTATCAGCAGCAAGTCATCTTCTGCTACGCGAGCAGGTTTTAACAAATGATCCACATAATAACGATAGCCTAAAGCAGATGGAATCCGCCCAGAAGAAGAGTGAGTCTTCAACAGCAACCCTTCATCTTCTAATGCCTTCATATCATTGCGAATCGTTGCTGAACTGGCCTTGACTCCCTCAGACATCAATGTTTTGGAACCAACGGGCACGCCACTACTCGTATAGTGTTGGATGATCAGACGTAAAATGTCGTTTTGTCGCTTTGTTAACATCTTCCTCACCTCTCATTAGCACTCATATATTCTAAGTGCTAATCCACTTATAAATATAGCAAGAAGCCCTTCTCCTGTCAAGAGAAAGACTTCATTTTTTAGCACTCTATCGTCCAGAGTGCTAATTATGAGCAATTGCTATAAATTCAGTTATATCAACGTTTCAATAGTTCTTTATTGTATTTTTGAACTTTTTTTATTTAAATTCCGATAAAAAACAAATATTCTTTAAACTATTTTTCAAACAAAAAACGCTCAAACACATTGTTTCCCAAAAAAGTCCCTCTAGGTGTCAAATAAATACGTTCTTCTTCATTAACAAGTAACCCTTCTTCCTCTAACTTCATCAACACATCTCCATACACCGATTCAATCGTTTGTTGATAGCGATCATAGAAGTGTTTTTTAGCAATCCCAGTTTTTTTTCTTAGCCCCAAGAACATTTCTTCTTCTATTTGATTTTTTCGTGTCAATTTTTCTTCTTCCAATACTGGGCGTTCATTGACTCGTAATGGACGTAAATAGTGTTGGATTGGTCCTTTGTTGCGATAACGAATATTTCCAAGATAACCGCTAGCTCCTGCTCCAAACCCAAAATAATGGTCATTGTTCCAATACATCAAGTTATGCTGCGACTCGTGTCCGGAAAGCCCAAAGTTACTTATTTCATATTGGTGACGTCCATGCTTTTCCATTGCTTCAATGGTCTCTTCAAACATTTTAGTTTCCGTTTCCTGATCAGGCAGTTCGAGTCTTCCTTGTCGTACCCAGTTCATGAACATTGTTTTGTTTTCTAGGATCAATGAGTACAAAGAATAGTGAGGCAGATCCAAAGCCAAAGCTTTTTCCAAAGTATCCCGATACCCTTCAAGTGTTTGTCCCGGTAATGCATAAATCAAATCGATGCTTACATTGGTAAAATTTTCTGCTTTTAAAAATTTCATCGTTTGAAACACATCTTCTGCGGTGTGTTTACGTCCAATTTTTTTCAGTAAGCGATTGTCAAATGTCTGAACTCCCATGGATAAACGATTGACGCCATAGTTTTTCATCACTTGAAGCTTTTCACGGGTCAAATCGCCAGGATTCGCTTCTACAGTAAACTCTTTACCATCCTGGAAAGGCAAGATCTCTCTAGCTCCTGATAACAATCGATCAAGTTGTTTAGCAGATAAAGAGGTCGGTGTTCCGCCCCCTACATAAAGTGTTTCCAAATTCGCTGTCGGGTGACTTTCCAGCATTAATCTCATTTCATTCAGCAGCATTTCCACATACTCATCTACCGGTTGCCCTTCTAAAAAAACTTTATTAAAGTCACAGTAATAGCAGATATGCTCGCAAAATGGGATATGAATGTACGCAGAAACCTTGTTTTCTGCGGGATTTATTGTTTCTATCATTGAAATTCTTTCTCCTTACGTCGAAAAGTCGTACCTGTTTTCGACCTTCTTTAAACGGTGTTCAAGCACCAGCTCCTTGAAATAAGCCGCATGTTTATAATCTAAGAAGTCTAGTTCCAAAAATGCTTGCTTGTTGTCATCGGAGCTACATGTGGCTTTCACAACCTCTCGATAAACGGTGTTCACAAAGCTGACCTTCGGCGTTAACTCAAAATCTGCAAAAATATGAAAAGCTATTTTCACAGATTCTTCCTTAAGTGCTCAGGTCACAACGCTTTGCTTACAACCTCTCATATACGCATACTAAACGTATTTGGCAAACAAATCCACTAAAAAATCCAAGAATCGACTTCTTGGATGATTTTTTTTACGTTCATGATTCCTCCTAAACAATTTTATCCATATTTTGTCCATAAAAAAATCTAGTTAAACCTCTCACTTCAAAAGTTTTAACTAGATTCTTCTTATTATTTTTTTATAAAAATAAATAGTCTCTTAATCATAGACATTTTTTCGGTGTCCCACTTGAATAGCGATAACAACCATTTGATTATCTTCTATCTCTACCAACACACGATATTTGCCAATTCGATAACGCCATTGTCCTGAACGATTAGCGGTCAATCCTTTTCCGAATTTTCTCGGATCGTCAATACCATCAATATGTTGATACAGCCATCGAACGATCAGCGTCGCTTGATGCTTGTCCATTTTACGAAGTTGTTTCTGAATTTCAGGCGTGAATTCTAAACGGTAGGTCATTCCAACCCTCCAAATTCATGAAGGATTTCTTCCATGGATACTGTTGTTTTTCCACTTTCTACCCAATGTTTATGGGCAATTTCAGCCGTTTGACGATCGTATTCATCTTCTAGTTGTTCCATCGAATAGGTTTTTAGAAGCTCAGATAAAGTAATCCCATAAAATTCCGCCATATAAGAAAGCCATTCTTTTTCGGCATCACTCACACGAACCGTAATCATAGCCATATTATCGCCTCCCATTTGTATCACATTGTAATACAAAAGGGGCAAGATGTCAATTTTGTATGATTTACTTAGCTTATTTTGAGATTTTTCCATTTTTTAACCAATAAAAAAATCCAGGAGAATTATTGGATTGAATGTGATTTCTGAAGAACTTTATTTTGAAACTGCCGACCTTACAAATGAACTTTTAGAGAAGGGTAGTTTTTTTAAAAACGTACCAAAATTAAACATATCGCAAGAAACACAAAGCCCCAAATTACAAATAGCTTATATTTTATTAAACATGTTTCTACCTTTATATAGTCTGTTTTTGACATTTCTTTTCCTAAATTGAAACGAACAATTGTTTTTACTTTCAAGAGAAATCGTGTGCCAATGATAAAGCAGCACACACTCAATACTCCTAGCAATATTCTACCTAAAAAATTCAAATTTTCTCCTATTGTCACTTATAGCTCCTCATCTACTTGAATTTTAATCTTGTCTAGCGCTATGCCCAAAGATAATTATCATTTCTTCCATCTACTCGATCAAGACCTTCTGCGATTAGACCTCCAGCCGAAGTACCAGCTAAAGCTAAGGCAATTTCTACAGCTGCGAGCGCTTTTCCTCTTACAGTGGTAATTCCAATTTGTGCAACAATTACATTTTCAGTTACTCGAGCAATATTTCGCTTGTTTTTTCTAATAATTGCTTTTACCGTATTCACACTTGAATTTGCTAAACCTAGACCCAAAACGATTAATCCTGCATCAATGACACCAGCAACAAAACCAGTTGAGTTCCACCAGTTTTTCCCTACGCCTCGCATTCTTGGATTGAATCCAATCATTGCTAAATACTGATTGATTGCTTGTTCCATCCTTAATTCATCTTCAGGTGTTAATAATATTTCTCCGTTTTCGTTAAATTTAGGTTGAACATCTCCATATTCTTCCTTGATTTTTTCAAGGGCTAGTTCGGAATTCTTTTTTTCTTCCGAGTAATAAACTGACAAGTCTTCAGAACTAAAATTGCTTTTACTATTCTGAGTTTCATCCAGAATCAACTCATTCGCTGAAATAATCATACTCCCACTTGTTGCTACTACGGACAAAACAAAAGTTACTGCTATTACACTAATCCACATTTTTAAGTCCAGATATTTCTTTTTCATTATGAATCCTCCAAAATTTAAATTTGCCTTATAAAGACAAAATAACTATAAATTGATAACAAGTTTAATATTTTATAGCATCTTAAAAAGTTGTTTTAGACTCGTAATCGTTACTATTTTTATATTCTATGATTTGTCAAATTAAGCTAGAATAAA